>NZ_JBFAIA010000069.1:0-39752 GCF_040654455.1 Nonomuraea sp. NPDC050691 | reverse complement strand
GCGGGGCCGCGGCGGGTGTGGGACGCGGGCCGCCCCCGACCACTGCCGCGGCCATGCCCCCGGCCTCCGCCGCGCCGGGGACCGGCGGGGAGACCGGAAGCCGATCACCTGGAGCGGGCCCGGGAGCCGGCACCGACGGGGACACGGACAGGGGCATGGACCCGGGCACGGGCGCCGGGGCCGCCGGGCCGGTTCCCGGGCGGCGGCATGTCCGGCGGGCCGCGTGGCGCATCGGCGAAGAGGGCGGCGAGCACGAGATCGAGGGGTACGCCGACCGTGTCAGCGTGCTGCCGGGTGAGCGGTTCCGGCTGCTGGTGTCCACGACCGCGCCCGGCTTCACCGCGCGGGCGTTCCGCATGGGCGCGCGGCCGGAGCTGGTGTGGCGGTCGGGGAGTGTCCCGGGTGTGCGGCAGGCCGAGCCGCTCACGGTCGGCGGCATGGTGACGGCCGCCCACTGGAAGCCGTCGCTGACGGTGGACACCACGGGCTGGCGGGAGGGCGCCTACCTGGTGCGGCTGGACGCGTCCACGGGCGGCGGCCGGTACGTGCCGATCACCGTGCGCTCCTCCTCGGCGCGTGGCCGCGTGGTGCTCGTCAACGCGGTCACCACCTGGCAGGCCCACAACCGGTGGGGAGGGCGGGACCTCGCGGAGGGGGGCGGAGAGGCGCCGAAGGTCACCTTCGACCGCCCCTACGACGGGACGGGCGCGGACTTCTTCACCGCCTACGAGCGGCGCGCCGTCGCCGTGGCCGAGCGGAGCGGCGCGCCGCTGGCGTACCTGACCAGCGTGGACCTCACTCCCGGCGCGTTGCGCGGGGCGCTGGCGGTGGTTTCGCCCGGGTGGGACGCGTACTGGTCGCCGGGCATGCGCGCCGCCCTGACACGCGCGGGACAGGGCGGCGCGGACCTGGCCTTCCTCCACCCCGGACCGGGCCGTACCCGCATCGGCCTGTACGGCCGGCTGATCCGCTGCGAGGGCCCGTGCCCCCGCTGGCGCACCCCCGGGCCACCCCGCACCGCCCTCGGCCTCCACGCTCTTCTGCGGCGGGCCACCCGCGGCCCGGCCCCGGGCCCCCGCCTCCTCCCGACCCCGGCCCACGACACCGCCACCCGGACCTCGTGACCGGCACGGGGCCACGGCGCGGCACTGAGCGGCGTCCAGCCGGAACGGGGCCTCGGGCTTCCGCGGTCCCTCGCCCCCGCCCGCGACGCTCGGGCTGACCGGTCCCAACCGGGTCGCGGCCTGAAGGGCACTCAAGGGAACCTCGAACGGGGAGAGCCCGGAGCCGGGGCGAAGAGGCAAGGGGGGCAGGGGGCCGTCATGGGCCCGGCCCTGGCCGCCGGAGCGGTCGCGAATGAGGTGCGGGGGTGGAAGGGGCCTTCGGCGCCTCCGGCGCACCGACGCGGGGCACGGGTGCGGGGTGCGCCCTGGAGGCGCGGAGACATGAGGGCGGGGCGTGGCCGTGGGGGTGAGGGGGAGGCGCTGCGGTGGGTCAGGTGCGGTCGCGGAGGATGCGGGCCAGGCGAGCCTTGATCTCGCGCTCCGCCGCCTCCTTGGTCACGCCGAGCCCTTCCAGCACCACCACGACAGGGGGCGCCGCCGGGCCCTCACCCAGCGACAGCACGCCCAGCAGCACGTGCTCCGTGCCGATGTAGTTGTGCCCGAGCCGTAGCGCCTCGCGCAGCGTCAGCTCCAGCGCCTTCCTGGCCTGAGCCGAGAACGGCGGCCCTCCGGCGGCCCCGGCTCCGGACCCGGCTCCGGGCCCGTCCTCCGGCCCGCCTTCGGTGCCCCCCTCCGGGTGGCCTTCCGCGCCGGCGCCGGGCGCGCTCGCGGAGGCGTCCCCGGCCGTCCCGCCCGCGGGCGTGAAGGCGTCCATCGCCTGGCGCACCGTGCCGGGCGGCCCGCCGAGCGCGTCCATCACCTTCACCGCGAGGCACTCCGGCTCGCTCAGCAGCCCGAGCACGAGGTGCTCCGGCTCGATGTGGCCCGCCCCGCTCCTCTGGGCGAGGGCCTGCGCCGCCACGATGACGGCCCGGGTGCGATCGGTGAAGCGCCCGTACGAGCGCAGGTCCTCGGCGAGCGAGGTCTCCTTGGGCACGAAGCGCTTCTGCGCGGCCTGCTTGGTCACGCCCATGCTGCGCCCGATGTCGGTCCAGGAGGCGCCGGAGTGCCGGGCCTGGTCGACGAAGTGGCCGATCAGGTGGTCGGCCACCTCGCCGAGCTGTTCACCGAGCACGACGGCGTCGGTGAGCTGCTCCAGCGGGTCGCCGTCGGGGTGACGGCTCTTGATCGCGTTGATGAGTTCGCCCAGGCGAACGATCTGATCCATGCGTCAACCATAGGTTGACGATGCCTGGCCGTCAACCTATGGTTGACGCATGGCGGGGACGGATCACGTCCGTGTACTTGAGCACGCGGTTCCGGCGGGAGATCGAGAATGCGACGAAGACCCATGAACGAAGCGGGTTTCGGTGAGCGGCCGGCGCGGGCATGACCTGGGGTGGCAGGGACGGGCGCGAGGCCCTCTCCGGCTTGCCCGGAGGGCCGACACGCTCGTGGAATTCCGCGCCGCGCCGGTCGCCGATCAGTACGCTCCCGTTTGGTCTAGACCAGTGTCCGCGGATGTGGGCACAATGCGATCCTGGTCGTGTGAAGCCCATCGGGAGGAACCCGCCATGCGTATTGGAGTGCTCACCGGAGGGGGCGACTGCCCCGGTCTGAACGCCGTCATCAGGGCTGTCGTCCGTAAGGGAGTGAGTGTCTACGGCCACGAGTTCGTCGGATTCCGTGACGGCTGGCGCGGGCCGCTCGAAGGCGACACCATGCCTCTGGACATCCAGGCCGTACGGGGCATCCTGCCGCGTGGCGGCACCATCCTCGGATCCTCGCGCACCAACCCGATCAAGATCGAGGGCGGCGTCGACCGCATCAAGGACAACCTCGCCTCGGGCGGCGTCGACGCGCTCATCGCCATCGGCGGCGAGGACACGCTGGGCGTCGCCCGGCAGTTGTCCGAGCGCGGCGTCAAGGTCGTGGGCGTGCCCAAGACCATCGACAACGACCTGTCCGGCACCGACTACACCTTCGGCTTCGACACGGCCGTCAACATCGCCACCGAGGCCATCGACCGGCTCCACACGACCGCCGAGTCCCATCACCGGGCGCTGATCTGCGAGGTCATGGGGCGCCACGCCGGGTGGATCGCGCTGCACGCCGGCATGGCGGGCGGCGCCAACGTCATCCTCATCCCGGAGAAGCCGTTCGACATCGACCGGGTCTGCGAGTACGTCGAGTCGCGCTTCCGCACCCGCTACTCGCCGATCCTCGTGGTCGCCGAGGGCGCTCACCCGATCGAGGGGCAGATGGCGCTGCAGGCGGGTGAGCTCGACGCGTTCGGCCACGTCCGGCTGGGCGGCATCGGCGAGGTGCTGGCCAAGGAGATCGAGAAGCGCACCGGCAAGGAGGCCCGCACGACCGTGCTCGGCCACATCCAGCGCGGCGGCACGCCCACCGCGTTCGACCGGGTGCTCGCCACCAGGTTCGGGCTGCAGGCCATCGACGCCGCCCACGAGGGCGACTACGGCATGATGGTCGCGCTGCGCGGCACCGACATCGTGCGCGTCGGCCTCGACGAGGCCACCTCCGAGCTCAAGACAGTCCCGGTGGAGAGGTACGCCGAGGCCGAGGTGTTCTTCGGCTAGCGGACCCCTTCGGCGGCCTGAAAGCCGACTGCAAGCGGCGGGCCGTACCTTCGCGTCCAGGGGGTCATCGACGACCCCCTTCGGGGTACGGCTTGCGCCGCGGCGAGTTGGCGGCCCACTACGCGACGCAAGCCGTACCTAGGGGACGTCCCACGGGGGTGGCGTCATCCACGGGGCGTGCCGAACGAATCCGTTTCCGGCGCGCCCCCTTCACCCCTCAGCATGCGCGCCCGGAACTCCATCTCGGCGCGCACCTCCCGCTCCGACGGCGACAGCAGCACGGCCAGCAGCAGTCCCACGGTCACCACGCTCAGGCCGACGATGAGCGGCACCAGGAAGTCGCCCGCCGCGGCGCCCCCGATGGGCGCCTCCTCGGAGTGCACCTCCACGGCCATGGCGTACATGCCGGTGTAGTGCATCCCGGACACGGCCACGCCCATGACCAGGGCCGCGCCGGTCGTGGGCAGGGCGCCGCGGACGCGCAGCGCGAACCACAGCGCGGCCGTCGCCGCCACCATCGCGATCACCACCGACAGGCCCACGACCAGCGGGTCGTAGGAGACGTGCCCGGCCATGCGCATCCCGGCCATGCCCAGGTAGTGCATGCCGGCCACGCCGAGGCCGGTCAGGACGCCGCCGCCGACGAGGTGCGCGGCGCGCTCGCCGTCGCGGAAGACGAGGAACAGCCCCATGCCCACCACCACGACGGCGAGCAGGGCGGAGGCGGCGGTCAGCGGCAGGTCGTAGTGGACCTCCGTGCCCTCCACGGCGAAGCCCATCATCGCGATGAAGTGCATGGTCCAGATGCCGGTGCCGCCGATGGCCAGCGCGGCGCCCACCAGCCAGTAGCGGCCCTCCTTGCCGCCGATCATGCGCGCTCGCGCGGTGAGCAGCAGGCCGAGCAGAGAGCCGATGCTGGACATGACGTAGGCCAGGACAGGCGTGAGCAACCCGTACGAGAACTGGTCGATCGGCGACATGAGCCCCCCTCAGCAATCCCTGGAGTATCGGGGCTCGGATCGACCGAAATCAACTACCTACGGCGAGATCGTGATCTCTTTCCGGATTGTTGCTGCTGGGGGGCCGGGCCCTGGCTGTCCTGCTGATGCTGCGTGCCGGGCTGGGCGGGGAAGGGGATGACGGGCGCGTCCTGACCGGGCGCCGCCTGGCCGTCGGGATACGGACGGCCGGAGTACGCCGCCCGCTGCGTCCCCGAGGTGAAGGCGCCGGGCGCGGCGGGGTTGTGGGCGTCGGGGGCGAAGGGCTGGTCGGGGACGGGGGCGGCGAACAGCGGCCCTCTCTGCTGCGGGCGCCGCCCGGTGGCGATGGGCGCGGCCTCGGCGAGCGGGGTCTCGGTGAGCTGCTGCCGGTTGCGCCTGCGCATCTCCAGCCGGCGCGTGAGCTCGGCGTCCTCGCTCAGCTCCTGCTCGGAGGGCGACAGGATGACCATGAGCAGCATGGTCAGCGTGATCAGGCTGATCACGGTCATGAGGGGAACCAGGAAGTCGAGCGCGTCGGCGCCGGCCACGACGCCCGGCTCGGGGTCGACCGTGACCATCATCGCGTACATGCCGGTGTAGTGCATGCCGGAGACGGCCACACCCATGATCAGGGCGGCGCCGGCGATCCAGACCGGGCGCGTGACCCGCACGGTGAACCAGAGGGCGACGGTCGCGGCCACCACGGCGATGGCCACGGAGGCGATCACTATCGTGCGGTCGTAGGAGACGTGCGCGGACATGTTCATGGCGTACATGCCGAGGTAGTGCATGCTCGCCACGCCGAGACCGGTCAGCAGGCCGCCGCCGAGCAGCGCGAGCACCCGGCCGCGGCCGTACGAGACGAGGAAGAGGCCGGTGCCGACGACCACGATGGCGACCGCGGCCGAGGCGGCGGTGAGGGGCACGTCGAACCTGATCTGGGTGCCCTCGACCTGGAAGCCCATCATGGCGATGAAGTGCATGACCCAGATGCCCGTGCCTCCGATGGAGACGGCCGCACCGAGCAGCCAGCGCATCCGCGAGGCCCCGCGGGAGGCGCGGGCCTGAGCGGTCAGCCGCAGTCCGAGCATCGAGCCCATGCACGACATCACGTAGGCCAGCACCGGCGTGATGAGTCCATGGGTGAAGTGGTTAACAGCGGAAGACATTCGGTGATGTTCCTTGCATTAGGGGTCACCGGATTGTGCCAGTTGTCCTGTCCTATTCGCATGGATACCCCGACTATCTGTCAACCGGGCGTGTCGGGAACATGAGAGCCACTCACGGCCGCCGCCGGCCGAAGTGACCGTGCCGGCGGCGGACTAAACTCAATGGGTCGCGGTGTTGCCCGCGGTGCGCATCCCTGTCTTCCCCGGAGGTTCCACCATGACGATGTCCGCCCTGGGCGAGCCGTGCGTTCTGCTCAAGCTGGGCGAGATCGTCCTCAAGGGCAAGAATCGCGAGCTGTTCGAGCGGCGCCTGATCGCCAACATCCGCCACGCCCTCAAGGAGCTCGGCCTGGAGCTCGACGTGCGTAAGCGGCACGGCGTCATCGCGATCTTCCTGCCCGCGGGCGCGACCCCCGAGCAGGCCGAGACCGTCGCCCGGCGGGTCGCCGACGTCCCCGGGCTGGTGTGGATCCACCCGGCCTGGCGCGTGGCCAAGGACCCCGACACCGTGCTCAAGGCCGGCCTCGAGCTCGTGCGCGACACCGACGAGGTGCGGCGCGGCGCCCCGTTCGCCGTGCGCTCCCGCCGCCGCGACAAGCGCTTCCCCCTGCGCTCCAACGAGCTCGACCGGCTCGTCGGCGGCGCCATCAACGACGAGTACGGCCTGCCGGTCAACCTCAAGCGGCCCGAGCTGACGGTGCACATCGAGGTCGACCGCGACGAGGTGTTCGTCTTCACCGGCGGGCTGCCGGGGCAGGGCGGCCTGCCGGTCGGCAGCAGCGGCCGGGCGCTCGTGCTCATGTCGGGCGGCATCGACTCGCCGGTGGCGGCCTACCGCATGATGCGGCGCGGCCTCCACGTGGACTTCCTGCACTTCTCCGGCATCCCGTTCACCACCTCCGAGTCGATCTACAAGGCGTACGCGCTGGTGCGCAAGCTCGACCGCTTCCAGGGCCAGTCGCGGCTGTGGGTGGTGCCGTTCGGCAAGGCGCAGCAGTCGATCCGCACCTCCGGCCAGGACCGGCTCGCGGTCATCGCCCAGCGGCGGCTCATGCTCAAGACGGCCGAGGAGGTCGCCCACCGCATCCGCGCCGCGGCGCTGATCACGGGTGACGCGCTGGGCCAGGTCTCCTCCCAGACGCTGGCCAACATCACCGCCCAGGACCACGCCGTCGAGCTGCCGATCCTGCGCCCGCTGGTCGGCTGGGACAAGACGGAGATCATGGCCGAGGCGCGGCGCATCGGCACGCTGGAGATCTCCGAGCTGCCCGACGAGGACTGCTGCAGCCTCCTCGCCCCCAAGCGGGCCGAGACCCGGGCCAAGATCGAGGACCTCAAGCAGATCGAGAAGCGCCTCGACGCCGAGGAGCTCGCCGTCCAGCTCGCCGACTCCATCCAGGAGTACACGCTCTAGACGTCCCCCACAGGCTGGGCGCCCGTCCCCGCAGGGTCGCTACGGCAGGGGACGGGCGAGAGGGACGGGTCAGACGGGCAGGGGCGTCGCGGCGGACTTGCCGAGCAGCGGCGGCAGGTCCCGCATCACCGCGGCCAGCTCGTCCAGGTCGCCGTCCACCAGCGCCTGCGGGCCGTCGCACAGCGCGAGCTCGGGCTGCGGATGCACGTCAATGATCACGCCGTCGGCGCCCACGGCCACGGCCGCGCGCGTGAGCGGCAGCACCAGGTCGCGCCGCCCGCCCGAGTGCGACGGGTCCACGATCACCGGCAGGTGCGACAGGCGCTGCGCGACCGGCACGGCCGAGACGTCCAGCGTGTTGCGGGTGGCCGTCTCGAACGTCCGGATGCCCCGCTCGCACAGCACGATGTCGAGGTTGCCGCGCTGCGCGATGTACTCGGCGGCCATGAGCCACTCCTCGATCGTGGCGCTCATGCCGCGCTTGAGCATCACCGGCTTGCCGGCCTCGCCCACGGCCTGGAGCAGCCCGAAGTTCTGCGCGTTGCGGGTGCCGACCTGGAGCATGTCGGCGTACGAGGCGACGAGCGCCACGTCGTGGGCGTCGACCACCTCGGTCACGACGGGCAGCCCCGTCTCCTCCCGCACGTCGGCCAGGATGCGCAGCCCCTGCTCGCCGAGCCCCTGGAAGGCGTACGGCGACGTGCGCGGCTTGTAGGCGCCGCCGCGCAGCAGCGTCGCGCCCGCCGCCTGCGCCATCCGGGCCGCGCCCAGCGTCTGCTCGGGCGTCTCCACCGCGCACGGGCCCGCGATCAGCGTCACGGTGTCGGGCCCGATCGGCACGCCGCCCACGTGCACGGTCGAGCGCTGCGGATGGTTCTCCCTGCTCACCAGCTTGTACGGGGTGGACACGCGCATCACGTCCCGCACGCCGCTCATGCCGCGCAGGCCCGCGGCGTCGAGCTGGGTGACGTCGCCGACCAGGCCGACGATCGTGCGCCGCACGCCCCGGCTCACGAACGCCTCGACCCCGGCCGACTGGACGACCGTCACGATCGACTCGACGTCCTCCGGCGTGGCCTCCGGGCCCATCACGATGACCATCTGCTCGCTCCTTGTCAGGAAAGTGCTGTTGTCGGGGAAACTGCGGAAAACGCGAAAGGCCCCGGGTCCTGTGGACCCGGGGCCTTTCGTTCGCCTGTCTGCTAGCGCAGCGTCAGATGGCGAACGGACTCGGGTCCGTCGCCATACCAAAACAGGAACGCGGTGCGCATAGGCCGCAATACTAGCGCACCTCCGGGGAACAGGGATCGCACCCGGGCGCGGATCATCCGCGGGCCGGTGGGAGGATGGCCCAGGACCACGAGACCGTGCGAGGGGAGTGCCCGTGGAGCAGTCGCGCCTGCCGCCAGGCCAGTACGTCCCGCGCGGCCGGCCCGTTATCCACTACGGCAGGGTGCCCGCCTTCAAACCCGAGAGCTGGGACTTCCGGGTCTTCGGCGCCACCGCCTCGGGTGAGGAGCACTGCGTCACCTGGCCCGAGTTCGAGCGGCTGCCCCGCACGTCCGTGCTGGCCGACTTCCACTGCGTCACCAAGTGGTCGATCATGGGCAACGAGTGGCGGGGCGTGAGCCCGGCCGCCATCATCGCGGCCGCGCCGCCCGACCCCGGCGTGCGGCACGTGATGATCTGGGCCGAGTACGGCTACGGAGCCAACATCCGGATGTCCGACTTCACGGCCGCCGGCACGCTGTTCGCGACGGAGCTCGACGGCAAGCCGCTCAGCGCCGAGCGCGGCTTCCCGGTGCGCCTGGTGGTGCCCCATCTGTACGCGTGGAAGAGCGTGAAGTGGGTCCGGGCGGTGGAGTACCTGTTAGAGGACCGGCGTGGGTTCTGGGAGGAGCGGGGCTACCACAACGTGGCCGACCCATGGCGGGAGCAGCGCTACTCGTATCAGGAGGAGCCGGGCGAAGGGCCGCCGCCGTAGCCCCTCAGGACGATCGAGGCCGCGCCGCAATCTGGCTCATTGTGGCCAGATCTTTACTCTGGGTTTGCGTATCGCTTGTGACCTTGGCGTTCTTGCGTCAGCGTAGGTGGCATGCTGCGTCTCCTGGCCGTTGACGACGAACTGCCCGCACTGGAGGAGCTGGCATACCTGCTCCGCCAGGACGTCCGGGTCGAGCAGGTGCTGACCGCGTCCGACGGCGTCACCGCCCTCCAGGACATGGTCCAGATGATCGGGGCGGGCGACCGGCTCGACGGGGTGTTCCTCGACATCGAGATGCCCGGTCTGAGCGGGCTGGACCTGGCCCGCCTGGTCGGCGGCTTCCCGAGCCCGCCCAAGCTCGTCTTCGTCACCGCCCACGAGCGGTGCGCGGTGCAGGCGTTCGAGCTGGAGGCCGTCGACTACCTCCTCAAGCCGGTCCGCGCCGAGCGTCTGTCGGAGGCCGTCCGCCGGCTCCAGGCCGCCGCCGTCCCCGTGGTCGATCCCGGCCACGACGACGTGATCCCGGTCGAGCTGGGCGGACGCACCCGGTTCGTGCCCCAGCAGGCCATCTGGTTCGCCGAGGCCAAGGGCGACTACGTGCGGCTGCACACCGTGGACGGCAGCTACCTCGTCCGCATGTCCCTGGCCGCGCTGGAGCGGCGCTGGGCCGAGGCCGGGTTCATCCGGGTCCACCGCAGCACGCTCGTGTCGTCGCGCCACGTGAGCGAGATGCGCTTCGAGGGCGGCAGGGTGACCCTGACCGTGGGCACCGAGACCCTCAAGGTCAGCCGCCGTCACAGCCGCCAGGTCCGCGAGCAGCTCGTCCACCAGCACCGGGGCGGCTAGCCCTCCGGAGCGTCCCGGGTGTGGGCCGGGGGGTGAGCGAGGGCGTCCCCGGTGTGGGCCGGGGGGTGTGAGCGGCGTGCTCGCGTCCGGGGTGGGCGGGTGTGAAAGGCGTGCGCCCCGCACCCGCGCGTTCACCCCCTCCCGCGTGCCCGCGCCTGCCGCTGTGCGCCGGTTCTCGCTGGTCACGGCCCGGTCGCCGGCCAAGGTTCTGTCGTGCCCGCGTGCCCGAGCCCGGCTCCCGTGCCGTTCACGCCCCCGGCATCGGGGCGCGAGCCCCTTGGATGACCGTTCGTCGCGGCAGAAAGACCGCTCGTCCGACGGACACGCTCCGTATGGCGATGACTACAGACCGTTCATCGAGGCATGCGGAAAGCGGGTGTCGGGCGGAAGATCGCGACCGTAGTGTTTCGGCATCGGACAACACCCCGGCGCATCGGGGGAGGAGCCGGGGGGCTCACCGCACGCCTGATGCGCCGGGATCCACCGGTGACCGACCAGGTCACCACGGCCGCCGGGCCCTTGCCGGGGGGTAGGGCCCGTCCGCCGGCCACGTGTAGGGGCGCCCGCCAGGGGGCCGCGAGCCTCTGGCCGCGATCCGCCAATCGGGGGCGCTGGATCGCGCTAGCGGGCGCCCCACACGAGCCGTCCACCCTCCGGGGCCGGGGCGATCAGCCGCCGTCGCGCAGGCTCTTCAGCAGCTCGATGTCGGCCCGGTGCTTGTCGGCCTTGCCCGGGGTCTCGATGCAGATCGGCACACCGGCCACCGCCGGATGGCGCATCAGCGCGGCGAACGGCGCGCTGCCGATCAGCCCCGCGCCGATGTTCTCGTGGCGGTCCTTCTTGGAGCCGCACGCATCCTTGGAGTCGTTGGCGTGGATCAGCTTGAGCCGCCCCTCGGCCAGCTTGTGCAGCTGGTCGAACGTCTCCCGCAGCCCCTCCTCGCTCGTCAGGTCGTGGCCGGCGGCGAAGGCGTGGCAGGTGTCGAGGCAGATCCCGGCCCGCGGGTGCCAGTCGAGCGCCGCGAGGTACGGCTCGATGTCCTGGACGGTGGCGCACAGCATCGCGCCCTGCCCGGCCATCGGCTCCAGCAGCACGTCGGGCCCGCCGTCGGGGATCTCCTCCAGCAGCGGCAGCAGGTGCTCGTGGAGCTGGCGCATGGCGTCGTCGCGCGGCTGCGACACCGCGGAGCCGGTGTGGACCACGACCCCCTTGGCCCCGATCGCCGCGCCGCGCCGCAGCGTGTGGCGCAGGACCGTGATCGAGTTCGCGAGCGTCTCGGGACTGGGCGAGCCGAAGTTCACGAGGTACGGCACGTGGACGAAGGTGTCGACGCCCGACTCGGCCAGCTTGGCGTCCTGGTCGGGCCTGCCTTCGGCCAGCGCCCAGCCGCGCGGGTTGGTGACGAACACCTGGATCATCTCGGCGCCGATGTCGGCCATGTAGGCCAGGCCGCCCTTGGCCAGGCCGCCGGTGACGGAGACGTGCCCGCCGATGAGAGAGCGTGAGGTCATGGTGCACCCAGTTTAGGCGGGACGGCCGACCGTTCCGGCCGCGCGCACGCCTTGGAGCATGCCACGAAAAGTCCTGGCCAACGGCCCGCGCGGTTCGGAGTTCTCGGGGATGGACCGGGAATGACCGGCATGTGTGTACTGCAGGCATGCCCGAAACGCTCACCGCGCTGGCCCGGTTCAACGCGGCGCCCGACGTCGAGGCGGAGCGGGAGCTGCTCTCCTGCTGCGCCTCCCGCGTGTTCGCCGCGGCCGTCGCCGCCGGCCGCCCGTACGAGGACGCGGAACGGCTCGCGGACGCGGCCGAGGCGGCCGTGCGCGGCCTCGGCTGGCCGGACGTGCTGGAGGCGCTGGCGGCCCACCCGCGCATCGGCGAGCGCCCGGCGGGCCCGGGCCGGGAGGCCGCCTGGTCGCGCCGGGAGCAGGCGGGAGTAGCGGAGGAGACCCGGAGGGAGCTCGCCGAGGGCAACCGCGCCTACGAGGACCGCTTCGGCCACGTCTACCTGGTCTGCGCCGCCGGCCTGACCGGCGCCGAGATGCTGGCCAGGCTGCGTGACCGTGTCCGCAACGACGCCGCGGCCGAGCGCTCCGTGGTGCGCGGCGAGCTCGCCGCGATCACCCGCCTGCGGATCGGCCGGCTGCTGGGGGAGGCGTCGTGAGCTTCTCCACGCACGTCCTCGACGCGGTCACCGGCCGGCCCGCCGCCGGGCTCCTCGTACGGCTGGAGCACGACGGCCAGGTGCTCGGCGAGGGCCGCACCGACGGGGACGGCCGCCTCAAGGGCTGGACGCCCAGGGAGGGCGTCAACCGCGTCGTCTTCGACACCGGCGGCTACCTGGCCGACACCTTCTACCCGGAGGTCGTCGTCGCCTTCACCGTCACCGACCCCTCGGCGCACCACCACGTGCCGCTGCTGCTCAGCCCGTACGCGTACTCCACCTACCGAGGGAGCTAGATGGCGATCATCCTGGGGCCCAACCGTTACGGCAAGGCGGAGACCAGGCTCGTCCGCGTCACCAGGGACGGCGAGATCCACCACCTCAAGGACCTCAACGTCAGCACCTCCCTGTCGGGCGACATGGAGGCCGTCCACCTGACCGGCGACAACGCCGCCGTGCTGCCCACCGACACGCAGAAGAACACCGTGTACGCCTTCGCCAGGAAGCACGGGGTGGACCAGATCGAGGACTTCGCGCTGCTGCTGGCCCGGCACTTCACCGGTTCGCAGCCGGCCGTCCGCCACGCCCGGGTGGAGATCGAGGAGTACGCCTGGGACCGGGTCCCCGTCACCGGTCACTCGTTCACGCGCAGGGGCGGCGAGGTGCGCACCTGCGTCGTCCACCACGACCGTGACGGCCGCGTCAGCGTCGTGTCGGGGCTGAAGGACCTCGTCCTGCTCAACACGACCGGCTCGGAGTTCCACGGCTACGCGGTCGACGAGTACACCACGCTGCCGCCCGCCACCGACCGCGTGCTCGCCACCGCCGTCCACGCCCGGTGGCGGCACGCCGGTGACACCCCCTCGTACGGGGACTCGTACGCCCGCGTGCGTGACCGCCTGGTGGCGGCGTTCGCCGGCACGCACAGCCTCTCGCTCCAGCAGACCCTGTACGCGATGGGGGAGCGGGCCCTGGCCGAGTGCCCCGAGATCTGCGAGGTCCGGCTGGCGCTGCCGAACCGGCACCACTTCGCCGTGGACCTGTCGCCGTTCGGCCTCGACAACGACAACGAGGTCTTCAACGCCGCCGACCGCCCCTACGGCCTCATCGAGGGGACCGTGCTGCGCGACGACGCGCCCGAACCCGGATTCGCCTGGGAGTAGCGATGGACTTCTTGCGCCCCACGACGTGGCAGGATGCGCTGGCCGCCAAGGCGGACCGGCCCGGCGCCCTGCCCCTGCAGGGCGGCACCGACGTGATGGTGGAGATCAACTTCGACGTGCGCAGGCCCGAGGCGCTGCTGGACCTCACCGGGGTGGCGGAGCTGCGGCAGTGGTCCGTGGCCGACGGCGTGTGCCGGCTCGGCGCGGGCGTGACGTACACGACCGTGATCGAGGAGCTGGGCGGCGCGCTGCCGGGGCTGGCGCAGGCGGCGCGGACGGTCGGCTCGCCGCAGATCCGCAACCGCGGGACGGTCGGCGGCAACCTGGGCGCCGCCTCGCCCGCGGGCGACAGCCACCCGCCGCTGCTGGCCGCCGGCGCCGCCGTCGAGGTCGAGTCGCGCGACCGGGGGGTCAGGACGATCCCGGCGCACGCCTTCTACCTGGGCGTCAAGCGGCCCGCGCTGGAGCCGGACGAGCTGATCCGGGCCGTGCGCGTCCCGGTGGCCGCCGGTCCGCAGTACTTCTCCAAGGTCGGCACCCGCAACGCCATGGTCATCGCGGTCTGCTCGTTCGCGCTGGCGCTGCACCCGGAGGAGCGGCGGGTGGGCACCGGCATAGGCTCGGCCGCGCCCACGCCGCTGCGGGCGCTGGAGGCCGAGGACTTCCTGGGCGGCGAGCTCGACTGGGACGCCCCGCTGGACGCGGGGCTCCTGCGGCGGTTCGGCGAGCTGTGCGCGGCCGCCGCCGCGCCGATCGACGACGTGCGCGGCACCGCCGCCTACCGCAGGCACGCCGTCGCCGTGATGGCGCGCCGCACGCTGACCTGGGCCTGGGACGACCACCGCGGAAGGGGGGCCGCCTGATGCGCGTCACGTTCACCGTCAACGGCCGCGAGGAGAGCGCCGACGACGTCTGGGAGGGCGAGAGCCTCCTGTACGTGTTGCGCGAGCGGCTGGGCCTGCCCGGCTCCAAGAACGCCTGCGAGCAGGGCGAGTGCGGCTCCTGCACGGTCTACCTCGACGGCACGCCGGTCTGCGCCTGCCTGGTCGCCGCCGGTCAGGCCCACGGGCGCCGGGTGCGCACCGTCGAGGGGCTGGCCGAGGGCGGGCGGCTGGACCCGGTCCAGGAGGCGTTCATGGAGTGCGGGGCCGTCCAGTGCGGCTTCTGCACGCCCGGCCTGCTCGTGCAGGCGCACGACCTGCTGAGCCGCGTGGCGCGGCCGTCCGACCCGGAGATCCGCGAGGCGCTGGCGGGCAACCTGTGCCGCTGCACCGGCTACGAGAAGATCCTCGACGCCGTGCGCCTCGCGGCAGAACGCAGGGCGGAGCAGGGAGCGTCGCGGGAAGAGGCGGGCGCGTGAGCGGGCTGCTCATCGAGAACGCCTGCGTCGCGCCCGTCGCCGGGCCCGAGATCCGCTCCGGGTACGTCCTCGTGGACGGCGACCGGATCGCCGCCGTCGGCCCCATGAGCGAGGTCCCCGAGGCGGCCGGCGCTACCCGGATCGACGGCTCCGGCTGCCTGGCCACGCCCGGCCTCGTCAACACGCACCACCACCTGTACCAGTGGGCCTCGCAGGGGCTGGCCCAGGACGCGACGCTGTTCGAGTGGCTGGTGGCGCTCTACCCCGTGTGGGCGGCCATGGACGCCGAGATCGTCCACGGCGCCGCCACGGCCGGCCTCGGGCATCTCGCCCTTTCGGGCTGCACGACCTCCAGCGACCACCACTACCTCTTCCCCCGGGGCCGCGGCGACCTGCTGGCCGCCGAGATCGAGGCCGCCCGCGCGGTCGGGCTGCGCTTCCACCCGTCGCGCGGCTCCATGGACCGCGGCCGGTCACGGGGCGGGCTGCCGCCCGACGAGGTGGTCGAGCCGCTGGACGCCATCCTCGACGCCACCGCCGAGGCCGTGGACGCCTACCACGACCCGTCGTTCTCCTCGAAGCTGCGCGTCGCGGTCGCGCCGTGCTCGCCGTTCTCCGTCAGCGCCGACCTCATGACCGCCGCGGCGGAGCTGGCCAGGTCCAAGGGCGTGCGCCTGCACACCCACCTGGCCGAGACTCTGGAGGAGGAGGAGCTCTGCCTCAAGCAGACGGGCGTGCGGCCGGTCGAGTACATGGAGGAGCTCGGCTGGCTCGGCGAGGACGTGTGGGTCGCGCACGCCGTGCATCTGAACGACGCCGACATCGGCCGGTTCGCCGCGACCGGAACCGGTACCGCGCACTGCCCGTCGTCCAACGGCCGGCTCGGCGCGGGCGTCGCCCGGGTGTCGGAGATGCTGCGGCGCGGCGCGAACGTCGGCCTCGGCGTGGACGGCAGCGCCTCCGCCGAGCTGACCGGGCTGGCCGGGGAGATGCGGCAGGCCCTGCTGTTCCAGCGCGCCGTCAACGGGCCCGCGGCGCTGACCGCCCGCCAGGCGCTGGAGCTGGCCACGCTCGGCGGGGCCCGCAACCTCGGCCGCGAGCGCGAACTGGGCACGCTGGAGCCGGGCAAGCTCGCCGACATCGCGCTGTGGCGGGTGGACGGGCCGTTCGCCGCGGCGGTGCACGACCCGGTGTGCGCGCTGGTGCTCGCCTCGGCACAGCCGCCGCTGGCCCGCCTGCTCGTGGGCGGCGAGACGGTCGTGCAGGACGACGAGCTGAGGACCGTCCCCCAGGACGCGGCGGGGGAGGCGGGGGTACGGGCACAGCGGCGCCTGCGGCGGCTGGCGCGGGAACGCGGGGTGAACGCCACGTAGGGCGGCCCTCTGGGGCCTCCGGGTTGTCGTGTGGGGTGTGTCGGGCGGACCGGGCGGGTCCGTCCTTGTGCGGCGCCGGGGCGTTGCTCGGCGACGCGTGTGTGTGACGGCGGGCGTTACTCGGTGACGTCGGAGCCCGGCCGCGCAGAGGTACCGGTGCCGATGCCGGTGTCCGTGCCTGTGCCGCTGTCCGTGCCCGTGCCTGTGTCGGTGCCGGTGGCTGTGTCGATGTCGCGTTTACGGTGGCGGTAGGCGCGGACCTTGGCGATGCTGCCGCAGCCTCGCCCGCCGGGGCCGCCCGGCGCCATCGCGCACCACCGGCGGGCGCCGTTGCGGCTGTGGTCGTAGAAGACCCACCCGCAGTCGGGGCACGCCTTGAGCCGCGCCCACCGGCCCGCCCACACCGCCTGCGCCACCAGCGCCAGCAGGCGCCCGGCCGGGCCGTCCCGCTCGGGCCGCAGCTCCACGGCCGGCGCCTCCGGTTCCCCGGAGAACGTCGCGCGCAGCGGATACCGCTCCAGCCACTCCTCCAGGGCCACCGGCCGCTCCACACCCAGCGACGCCCGCAACGCCTCCCGCAGCGCCACCAGCTCCGCCGACCCACCCGGGCCGGCCACCCCCGCCCGCCCCGCACCGGGGGCGGGGAGCGGGATCGCGGGCAGCTCGGCCCGCCAGGCCGCAGGATCGGCCGCCAGCTCGGCCAGGCGGTCCGCCGGCACGCGTGTGTCGTTGGGCAGCCACCACGTGTTCACGAACGTCCGCACCTGCTCCAGGTCGCCCGGCGCCGCACTTTCCACCATGTCACCAGTTTACCCGTTAGCCGGTAACTGTTACCGTCTAAACGTATGGGTGGTAAACAGTATCGGGAGGTCCTGCGGACACCGGGGCTGGGTGTGTGGTTCGCCGTGCTGGTCTGCCAGCGCTTCCCCGTGGCCATGGCGCCCCTGGCGCTGTTGTTCCTCGGCCATGCCGCCACCGGCTCGTACGCCGTGGGAGCGCTGCTCGGCGGCGGCCACGCGCTGGCGGAGGCCGTGGCGGCGGGCCCGCTGGGCAGGCGCTTCGACCGGCGGCCCGCCCGCGGGGAGATCGCGTTGGTGCTCGGCGTGGAGGCCGCCGCGTTCGCCGCGCTGGCCGTGTTCGGTCCCGCGCTGCAAGGGGCGGGTCCCGCGCTGCCGGGGGCCGGTCCTCCGCTCCCCGGGGCCGGTTTCGCGTTGCCGGTGGCCGGCCTGCTCGCCCTTGCCGCCGTGGGAGGGGCGATCCCGTCCGGCGCGCACGGCGGGCTGCGCGCGCTGCTGGTCCGGCTCGCTCCCGGCGAGCGGAGGGTGGCCGCCCTCAGCCTGGAGTCCACGGCGAGTTCCACGGTCTGGGCCGTGGCCCCCGCCCTGGCCGGCGGGCTCGCCGCCGTCGACCCGCGGCTGCCCCTGCTGGTCATGGCGGTGCTGGCCGCCGCGGGCGCCGCCCTCGGGCCGCTGCTGCGCGACCCCGGTCCGTCCCCGGCCGTGCGGGGAGGCGGGCTCTGGCGGCAGGCGTGGCCCGCCATGGCGTACGACGGGGGCGTCATGTTCGGGTACGGCGCGGTGAGCCTGGCGCTGCCCGTGCTCCTGACGGAGTTCGGGGCCGGGGCGGGGCTCTCGGGGCCGGTCCTGACGGCCTGCACGATCGCCGGCATCGGCGGCGGCCTCGCCTACGGGGCCCGGCCGTGGCGCGGATCGCCCCTGCGGCACGCCGTCCTGCTCGCCTCGGGCGCCGGCCTGGCGCTCGCGGGCGCCTCCCTGACCCCGTGGCTCGGCGCCGCCGTCGCGCTGCTGGCCCTGGGCGGGGCGTTCCAGACGCCCGCGTTCACCGCCCGCGCGGTGGCGCTCCAGGACCTGCTGCCGCAGTCGCGGTGGGCGGCAGGCTTCTCCGGGCTCTACGCGGCCGCCGGCCTCGGGTACGGCGCGGCCGGTCTCGCCGTGGCCTGGCTGGCGGAACGGGCGGACGCGCGTACGGCGATCGGGGTGTGCGCCGTGACGGGAACGGCCCTGGCCCTCGGCGCGTCCGCCGCCGAGTCCCGTGCCGCCGCTCGTCGCGCCGCCGTGTCCTCGCACCCGGAGGGGACGTCGCCCGCCGCGCCGACCGACCCGCTCCCTGACGGCCGACCGTCTTGAGGCACTCGACGCCACCCCAGGGCGCATGGAGGCGGCGGCAGCCCGCCCGTCGCCCCTGACGATGACGCGACCGGCGGTGCACCCGTGACCGGCGCCGCCCCCTGCATCACGCCCACGCCGCGACCGGTGCCGCTGTCCGGTTCACCGGACCCCCGCGAGGCGGTGGGCGTGGAGGTGTGATGATGAGTCCCACGCCGGCACGCCGCGCCCGCCCAGCGGGACGCGCTTGGGTGGCCGGGCAACGTTCGTCGTCGCGTGGGAGTTCGCAGTGGTTGAGCACGTGCTTGTCGCCCCGGACAAGTTCAAGGGTTCGCTGACGGCCGCGGAGGTGGCCGCCAGGGTGGCGGCGGGGCTGGGCGCGCCGGCGGTGGAGCTGCCGGTGGCCGACGGTGGCGACGGAACGGTCGACGCGGTCGTGGCCTGCGGCTTCACCCGGGTCACGCTGGAGGTGACCGGGCCGACCGGCCTCCCCGTGCGGGCCTCCTACGCCTGGCATCCCACCGGCACCCCCTCCGGCCCGCGGGACGAGGGCTGCCCGACCGCCGTGGTCGAGCTGTCCGAGGCGTCCGGCCTGCGCCGCCTGCCCGCTGGGCACGAGCCCCTCACCGCCACCAGCCACGGCACCGGCGAGCTCATCGCCGACGCCATCGCCCGCGGCGCCCGGCGGATCGTGCTCGGCCTGGGCGGCAGCGCGTCCACCGACGGGGGAGCGGGCATGGCGCGGGCCCTCGGCGCGCGGTTCCTCGACGCGGACGGCAAGGAGCTGGAGCCCGGCGGGGCGGCGCTCACCGCCCTCGAGCGCATCGACATCAGCGGCCTCGCCGACATCTCGGGCATCGAGTTCGTGGTGGCCAGCGACGTGGACAACCCCCTGCTCGGCCCGCACGGCGCCGCCGCCGTCTACGGGCCGCAGAAGGGCGCCAACCCGGCCGAGGTCAAGCTGCTGGAGGCCGCCCTGACCAGGCTGGCCGCCGTCGCCACCCGGACGCACGGGCTCGTGGGCGCAGTCGAGCACGACGGCACTCCGCGGCCCATGGGAGTCGCGGGCGCGCCCGGCGCCGGTGCGGCCGGCGGGGTCGGCTTCGCCGCCCTGGCGTTCCTGGGGGCGGACATCCGGCCGGGGATCGACTACCTGCTCGACCTGCTCGGCTTCGGCGAGCTGGTGCGGGGGGCGCGGCTGGTGATCACAGGTGAGGGGTCATTGGACGAGCAGTCGCTGCGGGGCAAGGCACCGATCGGGGTCGCCCAGGCGGCGGCCAAGGCGGGCGTCCCGGTGGTCGCCGTCTGCGGGCGGCGCACGCTCTCCGACGCAGAGCTCCGGGCCGCGGGCATCGAGGCAGCATACGCGCTGACCGACCTGGAGCCCGACCCGGAGCGCTGCATGACTGACGCCGCCGCCCTCCTGGAGCGGCTGGCGGCCCGCCTGGCCGCCGACCGCCTGTGACAGGCGGTTGCTTGTGACGTGCCGACCGCTTGTGACACGTGGTGGTGACTCCGTGGTCCCTCGACGCCCGACCGTCCCTGTGCCCGGGCGCCGTGCCTCGGGCGGTCCCCGTCTTGGGCGCCCTGACGCCTTGTGGGGCAGGCGGCCTCATGGTGAGGACGCGTTGGAGGCGTGGCGTGAGGCACGGGGGCGCGGGCGCGCTCGCGGAGGGACATGATCGGAGTGCGGTGAAGGGAGCGGGCATGTTCGATCTGGTCGTGCGGTCGCGGCGGGTGGTCACGTCCGAGGGGGAGCGGCCCGCAGCCGTGGCCGTGCGCGAGGGGCGGATCGCGGCCCTGTACGCCTACGAGGCGCCTCTGGAGACGGCCGAGGACGTCGACCTGCGCGGCCTGCCTCTCCTGCCCGGCCTGGTCGACACCCACGTCCACGTGAACGAGCCCGGCCGCGCCCACTGGGAGGGGTTCGCGTCGGCGACCCGGGCGGCGGCGGCCGGGGGCGTCACCACGATCGTGGACATGCCGCTGAACTCCGTCCCGCCCACGGTCACCCCCGACGCCCTGGACGCCAAGCTGCGCGCCGCCGAGGGCCGCTGCCACGTGGACACCGCGTTCTGGGGCGGCGCCGTGCCCGGCAACCTGGAGCACCTCCGGCCGCTGCACGAGCGCGGGGTGCGCGGCTTCAAGTGCTTCCTGTCACCCTCCGGGGTGGAGGAGTTCCCGCCGCTGGGGCCGGACGAGGCGCGGCGGGCGATGGCGGAGATCGCCGGGTTCGGCGGTCTGCTGGTGGTGCACGCGGAGGACCCGGCGCTGCTGGCCGTGCCGGCCGGGCCCTCGTACCGGGAGTTCCTGGAGTCGCGGCCCGGCGCGGCCGAGCGCAGCGCCGTCGAGCTGGTGATCCGGCTGGCCGAGGAGACCGGGGCGCGGGTCCACGTCCTGCACGTCTCCAGCGCCGCCTGCCTCGAACCCCTGGAGTCGGCCCGGGCCCGCGGCGTGCCGGTCACGGCCGAGACCTGCCCGCATTACCTCACCCTGGCGGCCGAGCAGGTGCCGGAGGGTGACACGAGCTTCAAGTGCTGCCCGCCGATCCGCGACGAGGCCAACCGCGACCGCCTCTGGGACGGCCTGGCGCGCGGCGTTCTGGACTGCGTCGTCTCCGACCACTCGCCGTCCACCGCCGACCTCAAGGTGCCCGACTTCGCCGCCGCCTGGGGCGGCGTCGCCTCGCTCCAGGTCGGGTTGCCCGCCGTGTGGACGGAGGCTTCGCGCAGAGGGTACGGGCTGGCCGACGTGACCCGCTGGATGTCCACCCAGCCAGCCGCGATTGCCGAAATTTCACGAAAAGGCGCTATAAAGCCCGGCAATGACGCCGACCTGGTGGCCTTCGACCCGGACGCGGCCAACCCCGTGGACGCCCGCGCCCTCCACCACCGCAACCCCGTCACCCCCTACCATGGCCGCACCCTGAGGGGCGCGGTGCTCACCACGTGGCTCCGGGGCCGGCCCGTCGACGGCGAGCCGTACGGGACCTTCCTGCTGGGGGAGAAGTAGATGGCGTCAGAGCGGCCGGCCGCCGGCTTCACCACGCTGCCCGACCTGGCGCTGCGCACCCTGGGCGGCTCGGTCGTCTCCGCCAGCGACGAGTCGTTCGCGGAGAAGGAGAGCCTCATCAGGCCCGGCCGGCCCGCGTTCCGGCCGGAGACGTTCGGCAACAAGGGGCAGGTGTACGACGGCTGGGAGACGCGGCGGCGGCGCGAGCCGGGGCACGACTGGGCGATCGTCCGGCTCGGCCTGCCCGGCGTCGTGCGCGGCGTGGTGATCGACACGGCCTGGTTCACCGGCAACCATCCCACTCACGCGTCGGTCGAGGCGGCGGCCGTCGAGGGCCACCCGTCGCCCGCCGAGCTGCTCGGCGCCCGCTGGGTGGAGATCGTGCCCGGGCTGCCCCTGCGCGGCGACGCCGAGCACCCCGCCGAGGTCGCCGACGACACCCGCTACACGCACGTGCGGCTCAACATGTTCCCCGACGGGGGCATCGCCCGGCTGCGGGTCCACGGTGAGGCGCGCCCCGACCTGTCGGTGTACGACGGCCTGAGTTTCGACCTGGCCGCGCTGCAGAACGGCGGCCTGGTCACCGCCTGCTCCAACGCCTACTACTCCTCGCCCAACAACGTCATCGCCCCCGGCCTGGCCCGCCACCAGGCGGAGGGCTGGGAGACCGCCCGCCGCCGCGAGGAGGGCAACGAGTGGCTCGTCATCCGGCTGGCCGGGCGGGGCGTCATCCGGCTCGCCGAGATCGACACCACGAACCTCATCTTCAACGCGCCGGCCGCCGTGACCCTCACCGGCCTCGACGGCGAGCGCGAGGTCGAGCTGCTGCCCCGGACCCGGCTGCAGCCGGACACCCCGCACCGGTTCCGCCTCGCCCACACCGAGCCGGTCACGCACGTGCGGGTGGACATCCACCCCGACGGCGGGCTGGCCCGCGTACGCCTGCACGGCCACGTGACCGGCTGATCCCCGCGGCCCGCGCCGGCTCGCTCCCCAGGCGCCGCCTCGCCGTCCGGCATGACCGCGAGGTCAGTGCCAGAGGATGACCTCCGAGCCCGGCGGCCGCTCGCTGTTGGGCTGGGGCCGCTGGAAGCGGACGACCCCGCTGCCCTTGCCCAGCTTGAGGACCCGCACCTTCCAGCCGAGCTGCTGGAGCTCCTGCCGGGCGTCGTTGATGTTCTTGCCCATGACCGGGGGCACGAGCTGGTGCTCCTGGCCGTCCTGGGCCTCGTTGTCGCCCCTCCACCAGTCCCAGAAGTCGTTCTGGCAGCGCGCCACCGTGATCATCGCCGGGGCGCCCCGGTCGACCTCGGCGTTGGCCTTGGGCGACTGGGCGATGACCGTGCACGGCTCGGCGTCGTCGTCCACCTCGTTGACCTGCACCTGGAAGCCCTGCTCCTGCAGGAAGGCGGCGGCCTGGTCCTTGGGCATCTTCGCGACGTCGGGCATGGTGAGCCCGGCGCTCACGTAGATGGAGACCTTGGTGCCCTCCTTGAGCTTCTCGCCCACGAGCGGCGAGGTGCGGATCACCGTGTTGCGGGCCACGTCGGGGTTGGCCAGCCGGCGGACGGTGCCGACGGTCAGGCCCACCTTGGCGATGGCGGCGCGGGCGTCGTCGGCCGACATGCCCGCCACCTTGGGCACCACCACGAGCTTGGGACCGAGCGAGGGCACCAGCGTCACGGTCGTGCCCGCCTCGACCTCCTGCCCGCCCACGGGATCGAGGCTGAGCACCATCCCCTCGTCGGCCTTGTCGTCGTGGCGGCCCTGCGCCACGCGCACCTTCAGCCCGCCGGAGACGAGCTTCTGCTCGACCAGGGACACGGGCCTGCCGACCAGGTCGGCGGGCACGGTCACGTACCGGGGACGCGAGACGTACCAGCCGGTCAGGCCGATCGCGGCCACCATCACGACGGCGAGCGCCACGATGATCCAGCTCGGCCGGAACCCGCGCCGCCGCCCGGAGGGCGGCTCCGCCGGCGTCTCGGCGCGCGGCTGGATCATCGTCGGGTTGGGGACGGCGCCGCCGGGCGGGGCCTGCGGCATGGCCACCGTCATCCCCGGCTGCCCCGGGGGGACGCCCGGCTGGGAGAACGGCTGCGGGCCGTAGCCGCCGGGAGCCGGCCCCGCGGGCTGAGCCCCGGAAGGGGGACCCGTCCGGAAACCCGTCCCGGGCCCTGTGGGCGACGCCTGGGCACCGGAGGGCAGCTGCGCCGTGGGCGCGGGGAGCGGGCCCGAGGGCCCGTACGGGCCGGTGCCCGGCAGCGAGTACCGCGCGCCCGTGTGCGGGACGCCGGGACCGGTGAGCCGGGGGAGCTGGCGGTGCACCTCGACCGCCTCGACCAGCATCGCGGTCGCGTCGGCGGGCCGCGCGTCCGGCTCGCGCGCCGTGGCGTGCGCCACCAGCGCGTCGACCACCGGCGGCAGCTCGGGAGTCAGCGACGACGGCGCCGGCACGGTGTCGTGGACGTGGCGGTAGGCCACGGACATGGGCGTCTCGCCGTCGTACGGCGGCTGGCCCGTCAGCAGCTCGAACAGCATGATGCCGGCCGCGTACACGTCGGTGCGCACGTCGGCCCGGCCGGTGGTCACCTGCTCGGGCGACATGTAGCCGATCGTGCCGATCATCATGCCGGTGCGGGTCTGGTTGGTCGCCTCGATCGCCCGGGCCAGGCCGAAGTCCACGACCTTGACCCGGCCGTCGGCCGTCATCAGCACGTTCTCCGGCTTGACGTCGCGGTGGACCATGCCCGCCTGGTGGGCCGCGCCCAGCGCCGCGAGCACCGGGATCAGGATCTCCAGCGCCTCGCGGGCCGGCAGCCTGCCCCGCTCGTTGAGGATGTCGCGCAGCGTCCTGCCGGGGACGTACTCCATGGACAGGTAGACGACGTCGCCGTCGGTGCCCTGGTCGAAGACGTGGACCACGTTGGGGTGGGAGAGGCTGGCCACGGACTTGGCCTCCCCGATGAAGCGCCGCACGAACGCCGGGTCCTCGGCGAGCGAGCGATGCATGACCTTCAGCGCGACCGTGCGGTCGAGCCGGACGTCCAGCGCGAGGTAGACGGTCGCCATGCCGCCCCGCGCGATCCGGGACTCGATGCGGTAGCGCCCGTCCAGGGTCCGCCCGACCAGGGGGTCCGCAGTCGTCGTGTCCACGCCGCCGAGTTTACGGGCGTTTCACCGCCCGCAGGGCGCGACCATCCGAAACGATGCGGAGCCGTGGCCCCCGCCCGGCCGTTTCGGACGCCCCTTTGCGGACGTCCGATACGGCTTCACGGGGTCATCGGGGAGGACGCCTCGGCGTAGCGGCGGCGCGGGATGCGGCCGGCCTGGCGGGCGAGGCGCCCGGCCTGGACCGCGCCCCGCATGGCCGCGGCCATCAGGTCGGGCCGCTGCGCCCGGGTGACCGCCGTCGCCAGCAGCACCGCGTCGCAGCCCAGCTCCATCGCCAGCGCGGCGTCGCTGGCCGTGCCGATGCCCGCGTCGAGGATCACCGGCACTCCGGCCGCCTCCACGATGAGCTCGATGTTGTGCGGGTTGCGGATGCCGAGCCCCGAGCCGATGGGCGCGCCGAGCGGCATGACCGCCGCGCACCCGGCCTGCTCCAGGCGGCGCGCCAGCGCCGGGTCGTCGCCGATGTACGGCAGCACCACGAAGCCGTCGGCCACCAGCCGCTCGGCCGCGTCGAACGTCTCGATCGGGTCCGGGAGCAGGGTCCGCTCGTCGGCGATCACTTCGAGCTTGACCCAGTTCGTGCCGAGCGCCTCGCGGGCCAGCCGGGCCGTCAGCACGGCCTCGCCCGCCGTGAAGCAGCCCGCGGTGTTGGGCAGCACCTTGATGCCGCGCTCGCGCAGCACGTCGAGGACGGAGCCGCGCGCCGACGGGTCGAGCCGCCGCATCGCGACCGTGGTCAGCTCGGTGCCGGAGGCGGCGAGGGCCTGGTCCAGCACCTCCAGCGAGGGGGCCCCGCCGGTTCCCATGATGAGCCGGGACGAGAACTTCTCCCCGGCGATGATCAGATCATCCACCTTGCACCGCCGTCAGCACCTCGACGCGGTCGCTGTCGCCGAGCGCCGTGGTCTCCCACGAGCCGCGCGTCACGACCTCGTCGTTCACGGCCACCGCCACGCCGGTGGTGGCGGTGGTAAGGATCCGCACGGCCTGCGCCACGGTGGTGCCGTCGGGCACCTCGCGCGGGCTGCCGTTGATCGTCACTCTCATCCCATCTCCTCGGAGCCGGAGGTCTTGTCGTACGGGAGGCCGCCGAAGCCCTGGGGCCCGGGGACCGGGTGGTGGCGGGCGGGGGAGCACAGGGCCGCCAGCTCGGGCTCCTCCCCCTGGAGCAGGGCCGCCGTGAGCGGCGCCAGCAGCACCCCGCCACGGTGGTGCCCGGTCGCCAGCGTCAGGCCCGGCGTGCCGCTCGGGCCGATGAGCGGAAGGTTGTCCGGAGTGCCCGGGCGCAGCCCGGCGACCACCTCGGCCACCTCCAGCTCCGTCACCCCGGGCACCAGCTCACGGGCGTCGCGCAGCAGCTCGTACAGGCCGCCGGCCGTCACCCGCGTGTCGAAGCCCAGCTCCTCCTGCGTGGCGCCCACCACGAGCTCGCCGTCGCCGCGCGGCACCAGGTAGACGGGGGCGCCGTGGACGACGCCGCGTACGCACCGGCTCAGCAGCGGCTCGGCGGAGCGCAGCCGCATGATCTGGCCCTTGACCGGCCGGACGGGGACGCCGGCCAGCTCCGCGCTCCACACGCCGGCCGCCAGGACCACCCCGTCGGCCTGGATCTCGGCGGGAACCGCCCCGCCTCCGGCCGCGGCGGCCAGCTCCACGCCCACGACGGCGCCGTCCCCGGGGCCCTCAGAGGCCCGCAGGAGCCTCGACACCCGGGCCCGCACCACCGGGACACCCCGGCGCTCCAGAGCGGCGAGCAGGGCGGACGTGACGCGGCGCGGGTCCACCCACGCGTCGCCCGGCGCCAGCAGCCCGCCCCGCACCGAGGGGGCCAGCATCGGCTCCAGACGCCGGCACTCCCGGCCCGTCAGCCGCTCGACCGGCAGCCCCAGCTTGCCCATGAAGGCGGCCAGCTCGTCCAGCGCGGCGAGGTCGTCCGCCCCGAACGCCACGTCCAGGGTGCCGTCGGCGCGGAAGTCCACCCCGTACGAGGGCGCCCCGGAGGACCCGGGCGAAGGGGCGAGCACCCCGGGCGGCAGCCCCGCGTCGGCGGCCAGCTCGGCGGCGAACGACGGCCAGCGGCGCAGCGACGCCACGCCCAGCCGCAGCAGCGGCTCCTCCGTGTAGGAGACCTCGCTCACGGGCGCCAGCATGCCCGCCGCCGCGTGCGAGGCCCCGGAGGCCGGCGCCGGGTCCACCACGGTGACGGCCCGCCCCGCCCGCGACAGCCGCCAGGCGACCGACAGCCCGACGATCCCGCCGCCCACGATCAGCTCCATGCGCGCTCCCTTCGCCGGCATGATCCGGATCAGGTGGATTGCGGTCGAAGGCCCGGTCAAGCCTTCCTCTCAGCCCGGTCACGGCCGGACTCCCGCGCGTCGTACGCCCCCAGCCTACGGCCTCGGTGCGGGACTCCGGCGGCGGCCCCGTTATGGTCTTGAACGTGAACCGTGTCGTGGTGGCCGGAGCGGGCCTGGCCGGAGTGCGCAGCATCGAGGCCCTGCGGGCCCGGGGGTTCGGCGGTGAGATCGTCCTCCTGGGGCAGGAACGGCACCGCCCGTACGACCGCCCGCCCCTGTCCAAGGCGGTGCTGCTGGGTACCAGCGACTCCAGCTTCGTCGACTCCGACCTCGCGACGCTCGAGGTGGACTTCCGCCCCGGCGTCAGCGCCACCGGCCTGCGCCCGGGCGTGGTCGAGACGAGCGAGGGCGACCTGCCGTACGACGGCCTGGTCATCGCGACCGGCGCCGACCCGGTCACGCTGCCCGGCGACGGGCAGCAGCACGTGCTGCGCACCCTCGACGACGCGCTGGAGCTGCGCGCCAGGCTCGTCCGCGGCGCCCGCGTCGCGGTGATCGGGGCCGGCTGGATCGGCGCCGAGGTGGCCACGGCCGCGCGCCGCGCCGGCTGCGAGGTGACCGTGATCGAGGCCGGCCCCGCCCCGCTCTCCCACGCCGTCCCCGCCGGGATCGGCGCCCGCACCCTCAGCTGGTACGAAGGGATCGACCTGCGGCTCGACACCATGGTCGCCTCGGTGGACGAGGGCGGCGTGCGGCTGGTGGACGGGGAGTTCGTCGAGGCGCACGTGGTCGTCACCGGCGTCGGCGTCCGCCCGGCCGTCGAGTGGCTGGCCGGCGCCGACATCGACCTGCACAACGGCGTCGTCGCCGACGAGCACCTGCGCGCCTCCCTGCCGGGCGTGGTCGCGGTGGGCGACTGCGCCGCCTGGTGGTCGCGCCGCTACGGCACCCGCCTTCGGGTCGAGCACTGGGACACCGCGCTCGGCGCGCCCGAGGTCGCCGCGGCCACGCTGCTCGGCGAGGACGCGGTGTACGACCCGGTGCCGTACTTCTGGTCCGAGCAGTTCGGCCACATGGTCCAGTACGCGGGCCACCACCCGGCCGGCGCCCGCCTCCTCCACCGGGGCGGGCCGGAAGGCAAGTGGTCGGCCTGCTGGCTGACGGAAGAGGACACCCTGGCCGCGGTTCTCGCCGTGGACCGCCCGCGCGACCTCGTCCAGGGACGCCGCATCATCGACGCGGGCCACCGGATCGACCCAGAACGCCTGGTAGATCCCGATGTCCCTCTACGCGATTGTGTTGTTTGAGCAAGCGCGCCATGTGGTAGTTGTGGTTTCGTGACGCTTTCTGTTGCACAGATCGACCGGGAGACCGACCAACTCGTCGAAGAGTGGCTCACTCTTCCCGAGGTGGCCCAGCGCATGCAGCTCTCGCTCGGACGCACCAAGCAACTCCTCAAGGACCACAAGCTGCTAGGCGTACGGCGGGGCAGCGGCGGGCCGCACGTGCCCGCCGTGTTCCTCGACGGGAACGAGGTGATGAAGGGCCTGCCCGGCACACTCACCGTGCTGCAGGACGCCGGCTTCGACGACGTCGAGGCGCTGCGCTGGCTCTTCACCCCGGACGACTCGCTGCCCGGCTCGCCCATCGAGGCGATCCGCGCGGGCCGCCACACCGAGGTCAAAAGACGTGCCCAGGCCCTCGGTTTCTGACGCCCGGCTCTACCTCTGCACCGACGGACGCCGCGGGCGCGGCGATCTGGCCGACTTCCTCGACGCGGTCCTGGCCGGCGGCGTCGACGTCGTCCAGCTCCGCGAGAAGGGCCTGGAGGCGCGCGAGGAGCTCGCGCTGCTGGAGGTCTTCCGCGACGCCTGCGACCGGCACGGCAAGCTGCTGGCCGTCAACGACCGGGCGGACGTGGCCCACGCCGCCCGCCCCGACGTGCTCCACCTGGGGCAGGACGACCTTCCGGTGAGGGTCGCACGAGAGATCCTCGGCGACGACATCCTCATCGGCAGGTCCACCCACTCCGCCGCCGAGGCGTCCGCCGCGGCGGTGGAGGAAGGCGTCGACTACTTCTGCTGCGGGCCGACCTGGCCCACACCGACCAAGCCGGGGCGTCCGGCGCCGGGACCGCCGCTGCTGCGGCACGCGGCCGGGCTCGGCACGGACCGGCCGTGGTTCGCGATCGGCGGCATCGACCTCGCCAACCTGGACGAGGTCATGGCGTACGGCGCGACCCGCGTCGTCGTGGTCCGGGCGATCACCGAGGCCGACGACCCGGGCGCGGCGGCCGCCGAGTTCGCCAAGCGTCTGGGAGCGGCGTGATGACGGTGTCCACGGTCGTGGCGGCCGGTTTAGTGATCGCGTTCGCGGGCGTCGTCATCTGGATGGTGTGGTCGCTGATCGCCGGCCGCCCCTCGTTGCGGAGAGGCTCCGGCAACCCGGGCCGCCCACCCCACGGTGTGACGATGCCCGGCGCGGACATCCCTGTCTGCGGCGACTCCTCGGGCGGTGCTTGACCGCTCACGCCTGGCGTGAGGTGGCCGCGACCGCCAGGCCGGCGAGCGCGGAGCGCGCCTCCGCCGTGATCGGCGCCTGGTCGAGGCAGGCCAGCGCCTCGGTCAGGTACGCCCCGATCAGGTCCTCGCACTCCTTCAGCGCCCCCGTGTCCTCGATGACCTCGCGCAGCGCCGCCACGCCCCGGTCGTCGAGCCCCGGGTCGCCCAGCAGGCTGCGCACCAGCGCCGCCTGCTCCGGCGTCGCGGCGGCCAGCGTGCGCGCCACGAGCATCGTCCGCTTGCCCTCGCGCAGGTCGTCGCCGGCCGGCTTGCCGGTGGCCGCCGGGTCGCCGAACACGCCGAGGATGTCGTCGCGCATCTGGAACGCGATCCCCACCCGCGTGCCGTACGTGGTGCACAGCTCGTCCATCCACGGCTCCAGCTTGCCCGCCGCGAGCGCCAGCCCGAGCCGGAGCGGCTGCTCCACGGAGTACTTGCCGCTCTTGTAGAGCGCGACCCGCAGCGCCGACTCGAACGTGTTCTCCCCGTGGGCCTGCTCCAGCAGGTCGAGGTACTGGCCGCACATCAGCTCGGTGCGCATGTGGTCGTGGAACGGCTGCGCCCCCGCGAGCGCCTCCGGCGGCAGGCCGCTGCCGCGCCACATCTCGCCGGACCAGATCAGCAGCAGGTTGCCCAGCAGGATCGCCGCGCCCATCCCGAACTGCTCGGCCGAGCCGTGCCAGCCCGAGCCGGCGTGCATCGCCTCGAACCGGCGGTGGGCCGAGGGCATGCCGCGCCGCAGGTCGCTCTTGTCCATCACGTCGTCGTGGACCAGCGCGCTCGCCTGGAGCAGCTCCAGCGACGCCGCCGCCAGGTAGATGCCCGGAAGGTCGGCCCCGCCCGCGCCGCGCCACCCCCAGTAGCAGAACGCGGGACGCAGCCGCTTGCCGCCCGCCAGCAGCTCCTTGGCGGCCAGGCGGAGCGGCTCCAGCTCCGGCGCGCCCGTGACGGGAAGCTGCCGGTCGACGAACTCCCTCAGGCAACGGTCCACCTGTTCGCGCAAGGTGTCCATGCTCGCGGCCTCAGTGTTCATGCCTTGAGACTAGTGGCCGCCGGACGACGCCGGATCTCCAGGCCACCGTGTTGACCGCTGGTGCGGGGCACGCCACGGTAACCTTGGACCATGGCCCTTGGTCGACCATCCGTCCTGCCCGATCGTGTCCCCACCGTCCGGGAGCTCCTCGCCTCCGGTGGCCGGTCGTTCTCCTTCGAGTTCTTCCCGCCGAAGACCGACGAGGGCGAGCGGCAGCTCTGGCGCGCGATCCGCGAGCTGGAGTCGCTGCGGCCGACCTTCGTCTCGGTGACGTACGGAGCGGGCGGCACCACCCGCGACCGCACGGTCGACATCGTCGAGCGGGTCGCCCACGACACGACGCTCACGCCGGTGGCCCACTTCACCGCCGTCAACCACTCGACCCGCGAGCTGCGCCACCTCGTCGGCCGCTTCGCCGACGCCGGGGTGCGCAACATCCTGGCCGTACGCGGCGACCCGCCCGGCGACCCGACCGGCGACTGGGTCCGGCACCCCGATGGCGTCCTGTACGCCGAGGAACTGGTGCGGCTGATCCGCCAGGCCGGCGACTTCTGCGTGGGCGTGGCGGCCTTCCCCTACAAGCATCCGCGCTCGCCGTCCATCGAGTCCGACACCGAGTTCTTCGTGCGCAAGTGCCGGGCGGGCGCCGACTACGCGATCACGCAGATGTTCTTCCAGGCCGACGACTACCTCCGGCTGCGCGACCGGGTCGCGGCCCGCGGCTGCGACACGCCGATCATCCCGTGCATCATGCCGGTCACCCAGATGAGCACGATCGCCCGCTCGGAGCAGCTGTCGGGGGCGCCGTTCCCGCCGGCTCTGGCCGCCCGCTTCGAGGCCGTCGCCGACGACCCGGCGGCGGTGCGGCGGCTCGGCATCGAGCACGGCGCCGAGCTGTGCCAGCGGCTGCTCGACGAGGGCGCGCCGGGCATCCACTTCATCACGTTCAACCGGTCGAGCGCCTCGCGCGAGGTCTTCCAGCTCCTGTCGCACCCGGAGCCGGTCGCCGTCTGAGGCCCTGCCCGCGCCCATGCGAAGAGCCCGCCCCCTGACGGGGACGGGCTCTTCGACGTGTGCGTACCGGTGTGCGTGTCGCCTCTCGGCGAGGTGCACAACGCGGCTCCAGCCGAACGGTATTCCGCGAAGGCGATAGGTGAGGCCCGGGGACACTGGGCACACCGGCCACGTGTCATAGAACCACGCCTCGGCCGGGAACATTCCCGCCGCCGCGAAACCCGTCCGCGGCAGGGGCCCGGCGAGGCTCGGCCGGTGCCAAGTGCGGCCCGGCGTGGCCCGATGGGGCCGGTGGGACCCGGGGGGACCCGGTGGGGCCCGCCACCCGCCCGCAGGGGGACCCGGCGGGTGGCGGGTAGGGGTGGGTAGACGCGCGGTAGAGCGTCCATTACTTTGCGTAGTCATTCATCCCCGCGCGTCACGTCCGCCAAACTCGCTGGTCAAGGCTTTACCAGGAGGTCCGTCGGCTACAGCGGCAGGGGCCGGCCGGCGATCGCGTACTCTTCGTAGCCGCCGGGGAAGACGAACCGCGAGATCAGGTCCGTGAAGCCCATGCTGCGGTACAGGTGGCGGGCGGCGGTGGGCCGGTCGTGGGTGGACAGCACGGCCGAGCGCTCCCGGCGCCCCGCGCACAGCGTGGTGATCATGGCCCGGCCGATGCCCTTGCCCTGGTAGTCGGGGTGGACGTGGATCTCGGCCAGCTCGAACGCGTCGCCGAGCCAGGCGTCGGCCACCCGGGGCCCGGACCGCTCCTCCAGCGCCCGGTGGACCACGTCGTGCCACCACTGGCCGGGCGCGCCGTGGAAGCCGTACGCGAACCCGACGACCTTGGCGTCCCCGCGCCGCCCCGGCCCCGTCCCCGTCCCCGTCCAGGGAACGGGGACGGCGGGCTCGCCGCGCAGCTCGGCGAAGTAGCACTGGAAGCGCGGGTACATGCCGTGGTTGCGCATGATGCTGCGCCGGCCCGTGATCTGGTCCGCGGGAGGGCGCATGGCGGCGGCGTAGATGTCGATCACCGTGTCCAGCCGCTCGTCGAACTCGGCCGGCCCCGCCCCGCGAAACTCGATCACGCTGCGCACATTACTCGACCTACTCGACGTCGACCGGGGTGCCCGCGGTGATGCGCACCAGCTCGTCGAAGGTCGTCGGGAACACCGTGTGCGGATGGCCGCCGGCGGCCCACACCACGTCGTACTTGCTCAGCCAGGTGTCGACGAGGGTGCGGATCGGGGAGGGGTGGCCCACGGGCGCGACGCCGCCGATCGGCTGGCCGGTCGCCTGCCGGACGAACTCCGGCGTGGCCCGCCGTACCGACCGGACGCCGGCGGTGCGGGCGACCAGCTCGACGTCCACGCGGTGCGCGCCGCTCGTCATCACGAGCAGGGGCGCGCCGTCGGCGTCGAAGACGAGGCTGTTGGCGATCGCGCCGACCTCACAGCCGAGCTGGGCGGCGGCGGTCGCGGCGGTGGGCGCCTTCTCCGGCAGGACGACGATCTCGCCGGCGGCGCCGAGCTCGCGCAGGGCGCCCTGGACGATGACGGCGTTGGCGGGCAGCCCGATGGAGCGGGCCGCCAGCTCCGCCACGGTAGGGGGTGCGGAGGGCTCCGGATGCTGTGCCGTGTGCTGTGCGTCAGGCGACTTCTCGGACATGGGGCCACTCTACGGGGATTGACCTTGCCCTTACCTGGTCATGGTGGTGGTGTAAGGTCCTTTGATTCGATTGTTGAGCTGAAGAGGTGCTTCGCGTGAGGACACGACGTCTGTCGGGAACGGCGGCTCTCGTCACGGCCGGCGTGGTCGTCCTGACCGGGTTCGGCGCGGGGCCCGCGGCCGCCGCTCCCACCGGGACGCCGGCGCTCGAGGCCGCGACGACCACCCCCGCGACCGCGACCGCTCTCACGGCCCCCGCGGCTTTCGCGGCCCCGGCGGCCGTCACGGTCAAGGCGCCCCGCAAGACGCTGCGGCTGGGCGCGAAGGGCGAGGCCGTCACGTGGCTCCAGCGCCGCCTGGCCGAGCTCGGCTACCAGCCGGGCAAGGCGGACGGCCGGTACGGCGGGACGACGCTGACAGCCGTGTGGGCCTTCCAGAAGGTCAACGGCGTCGCGCCGACCAGCACGGTCGCCGCGCGCACCTGGAAGGCTCTGGAGAGCCCCAGGGCGCCGAAGGTCCTCGTGCCGAACGGACGGCCGACCCGCGCCGAGGTCAACCTCACCAAGCAGATCATGGTCCTGTACGTGGGCGGTCAGCCCAAGCTGATCACGCACATCTCGTCGGGCAGCGGCGTGGCGTACTGCGAGACCGCGGTGTGGCAGGGCAAGAAGCAGCGCTTCTGCGGCTCGGCCCGCACGCCCACGGGCGACTACAAGACCACCTGGCGCAAGTCGGGCTGGCACACCTCGTACCTGGGCCGGCTGTACAACCCGATCTTCTTCAACGGCGGCATCGCCTTCCACGGCGCGCTGTCGGTGCCGCTGTCCCCGGCCTCGCACGGGTGCGTGCGGATGCCGATGAACGTGGCCCAGGTGCTGCCCGGGATGCTCGGCACGGGCGTGCCGGTGCACGTCCGGGGCGCGTTCCGGCGCGCCTGAGCCAGGGGCCCGCCGCGCGTCCTGCCGCGCCTGAGCTGGGGCCCGCCGCGCCGGGACGCGCGCCGCCGTCGTGGTCCTACGCGTCGACGCCCGCCTCCTTGGCCGCCCGTTCGACGGCGGCCAGCTCGTCGCCGGTGAAGCCGAGCCGGTCCACGGCCGCCACGTTGGCCTCCAGCTGCTCGGGGCTGGACGCGCCGACCAGCACGGAGGTGACGCGCGGGTCGCGCAGCGCCCAGGCCAGCGCGAGCTGCGCCACGCTCTGCCCGCGCGCGGCGGCCAGCTCGCCGAGCGCCCGGACGAACGCCAGCACCTCCGGCGTGACCTTGTCCGCCGTCAGGAACCGCCCCTCGGCGGCCCGGGAGTCCTCGGGGATGCCGTCGAGGTAGCGGTCGGTCAGCAGGCCCTGCGCCAGCGGCGAGTACACCACGCAGCCGACGCCCTCCTCCTCCAGCACGCCGAGCAGCGACCGCTCGATGCCCCGGTCGAGCAGCGAGTACGGCGGCTGGTGGACCAGCAGCGGCGTGCCGAGGGAACGCAGCAGCGCGGCGATCCCGGCGGTGCGCTCGGGGGAGAAGTTCGACACGCCCGCGTACAGGGCGCGGCCGGTGCGCACCATGTGGTCGAGCGTGGCCGCCTGCTCCTCCAGCGGCGTCTCGGGGTCGTCGCGGTGCAGGTAGAAGATGTCCACGAAGTCGAGACCGAGCCGCTCCAGCGACCGGTCGAGCGTGGCCAGCAGGTGCTTGCGCGAGTTGCCCTTGCCGTACGGGCCGTCCCACATGGGGTTGCTGCCCTTGGTGGTGACGACGATCTCGTCGCGCAGTCCCCGCAGGTCCTGCCGGAAGATCTGGCCGAACGCCGACTCGGCGGCGCCCAGCGGCGGGCCGTACCGGTCGGCGATGTCGAAGTGGGTGATGCCGAGGTCGAGGGCCTTGCGGATGATCGCCCGCTGTCCGTCGAGGGGCTTGCCGCCGCCGAAGTTGTGCCACAGCCCGAGGGAGACGGCGGGCAGCAGCAGGCCACTTCGGCCACAGCGCCGGTACGGCTGGCGTTCGTAGTTCAAGACTCACCTTCCCGCGATGCCGGTCAGCGCGACGCCCCTGATGAACGTCTGCAGGTAGATCACCGACTCACGGTACTGGTTCCGGTCGCCGTCGATGCGGGCCGGGTCGACGGGCGATCTCTCACGCGACCCTGATGTCGGACACATGCTCAAGACCCCATTCGGCCAAGGCGTGGACCGTGGCGTTGAGCGAGGCGCCGGCCGGAGTCACGGTGTATTCCACCCTGGACGGCACTTCGTCATAGACATCGCGCCGTATCAGGCCGTCCGCCTCCATCACCCGGAGTTGTTCGAACAGAACCTTCTCGCTGATGCCGGGGATACGCCTTCTCAATTCGCCGAAGCGCACCGGCCGGCTGTGCAGCTCCCAGAGGATCGTCGCCTTCCATTTACCGGAAATGGCCGCCAAAGCGATACCCAGACCGCATGTCGCAGGATATTGCCGCACCATCGCTTCCTCCCCGCTAACCATGATGTAGGTGCTTACAATTAAGTCAGTACTTGTCGGCCTCGTCGGAACGCTCGTAGTGTTCATCGTGAACGAAGAACGACCGAAGGAGAATGAAGATGAACAAGGTGTTCTGGTTCGATGTGCCGGTGCGCGATATCGACCGGGCCTCGGAGTGGTACAACGACGTATTCGGTTGGGATGTTCAGCCCAGGCATCCGGAGGACGGAGGCGACGCGCTCAGCTTCCGTATGGCCTATACGAGCCAGACGGGTGAAGGGCACACGCCGCTGAAGCCCGGCTCGGTGAACGGCGGCGTGGTGACGCGCGACATCGGCATCACGCAGCCGACCATTCTCATCGAAGTCGAAAGCATCGACGAGAAGATCGAGCAGTTGGTCAAGGCAGGCGGTGGGATCGTGACCGAGAAGGTTCACCTGCCCCTCGCCGATGGGTATTTCGCCTACGTGACCGACCCCGACGGCAACGTCCTCGGGCTCTACGAGTGGGAGAAGTAGCCGGCCGACCGGCCTGAAACCACTTCAGCGATTGTCATCGGCAGCCGCTTCCTTGTCACTGCCACTACAGGCTGCTGGAGTGAATCACCGGCACACGAAGCTCCTGTGAAATGCGCCGACCACCGGCAAGGCAATTCCCAGGGCCTTCGTGTGCCGTCCGGCAAGCCTCCTGACGCACATTTGATCATGCGAGTGCCCCGTCCAGGCAGCCGGCCGGTGCGGGCAACTCGCGCACGGCGTCGCGGTCCCACACGCAGACGATCACAAGCGGGGCGGCGCCCGGTCCGTCGACCCTGTTCCGATGACCGCCATCGGTGTTCCTTGCCACGTCTGTCTCTTCCCTGTCCGTTGCCGGTCACGACGGTCAACCAGCGTGGCATCGCGCGTCGTCGTCCGACACTGGCAGGAGTGCCGATATTCACCAAATTCCTGCCATGGGGTGTGCTCGTGACTGCTGGATCCGTTGCGCTGGTCGTGATCGACAACGCCATCCCCCTGTGGGACATGTACGAGCTGGGCATCGCCTCGGCGGTCTTCGGCGTGGCCCATGACGATCTCGCGAACCCTTGGTACGACCTGCGGTTGTGCGGGATGCGTCCAGGAACCTCCTCCGACCGGCCAGGGTTCGCGCTGAACGCGCCATACGGATGGGACGAGCTGGAGAAGGTCGATACCGTGATCGTCCCGGCCGTGCCGGAGGAGTACCTGAGGGGCGACGGCGAACTTCCCGCGGAGCTGATCAGCGCGCTTCAGCGGGCCGGAGCCGCGGGGGCACGCATGGTCTCGCTCTGCAACGGCGCATTCGGGCTCGCTGCCGCGGGACTCCTCGACGGCCGCCTCGCCACCGCCCACTGGGAACACACTCATGTCCTGGCCGAACGGTTTCCCGAGGTGAAGGTCGACGACTCGGCGCTGTACGTCGACGACGGTGATGTACTCACCAGTGCCGGCCTCAGCGGCGGCCTCGACCTGTGCCTGCACATCGTCCGTCGGGACCTCGGCGCCCAGGTGGCCAACCAACTGGCCCGGCGCCTGGTGGTTCCCGCCCATCGGCCGGGCGGCCAGGCCCAATTCGTGGAACGCGTCATCGCCGTGACCGACGACGGTATCGCGCCTGTGCTGCACTGGGCCCTGGAAAATCTCGACCGTCCGCTCACCGTCGCCGACCTGGCCGCGCGCGCCGGAATGAGCGCGCGCAGTTTTCACCGGCACCTCCAGGCCTCGACCGGCATGAGCCCGATGAAGTGGCTGCTCCATCAGCGTCTCGGCCGCGCGCAGGTCCTTCTGGAGACCACCGCCCTGCCCATCGACCACATCAGCGAGCGCAGTGGGCTGGGCACCGCCAACAATCTCCGCCACCACTTCGCCCTGCATGTGGGAATCACACCCACCGAATACCGGCGAGCCTTCCCCGCTTCCAGGTCAGGGAGCACACACAGAGCGGCTTCGGGTCAGCGCGCAGGAGATCGACCAGGAAGTCCCGATCAATTTCGGCCAAGAGCGCATCGAGCAGCCAGCGCGTGAGGGCATCGGCCTGGTGGCCGGAGGAGCCACCATCGGCCGGCCGCCGCGAGCGCCGCTCCCTGCTCCCCTGGCGGTCCGGCCGCATGGAACGGGAGGTGACCGGCGGCGATACGTCCACGATGGCGGGACGCGCGGTGTGATATCCCTGGCCGTATGGAACCGCGCGCCCCGGACCGGCCCCCGCCGGCCACGGAGCGGACCTCGACGGGGCGGCCTTCGACGGGGCGGACCTCGACGGGGCGGCCCGAGCTCGCGCTGCACCAGCTCCACGCCTTCGCCGTGCTCGCCGAGGAGCTGCACTTCGGCCGGGCCGCCGAACGGCTCGGCATCGCGCAGCCGCCGCTCAGCCAGCAGATCCGGCGGCTGGAGAGCAGGGTCGGGCACCCGCTGTTCGATCGCGGCCCCGGCGCGGTCACGCTGACGCCGGCCGGGCACGAGCTGCTGCCCGCCGCCCGTCGCGCCCTCGGCGAGATCGCCGGCGGCCTCGACGCGGCCCGCCGCGCCGGCAGGGGAGAGGCGGGCCGCATCCGGATCGGCTTCGCGGCCTCGCTCGCGCTGACCGTACTGCCGCGGATTCTCGGCGCGTACCACGACCGGTATCCGGGCGTGGAGATGGAGGTCCGCGAGATGACCACGGCGCCGCAGGTGGCGGCGCTGTGTGACGGCTCGCTCGACGTGGGGCTGCTGAGGGAGCCGCCCGAGGTGGACGGCCTGGAGGCCGAGCCGCTGCTGTCGGAGGGGTTCGTCGCGGTGCTGCCGGCCGGGCATCCACTGGCCGCCGGGCGGGTCGTGCCGGTGGCGGCCCTGGCGGGCGAGCCGTTCGTGCTGCTGCCGCGCGAGGCGGCGCCCACGGTCCATGACCGGATCGCCGGGCTGTGCCGGGCGGCGGGCTTCGAGCCGCGCGCGGGGCAGCGGGCGGTGGAGTGGCAGACGGTCTGCGCGCTCGTCGGAGCGGACCTCGGAGTGTCGCTCGCCCCGGCGAGCGTCCGGCGCATCCGGGCGGCGGGCGTCGCGTACCGGAGGATCAGCCCTGGTGGGGCGCGCACGACGGTCGCCGCCTGCTTCCGCCGTGACGACCCGGACCCGCTGGTGGCCCGCTTCCTGCGCACGGCCCGCGAGCAGTCCTCACCTGCCTCACGTCCAGGCGGTCACCCGCTCCCTTGATGTCGCCGGCCGTGGGGATGGCGGGTGGGTCCGCCGTGATGACGTCGGGCGTCCTTCCTGTGGGAGCACATCCCGATATAGGCCGACATAACGTCCGTATAACCACATGTGGTGACGGCGCGGTTAGGGGGCTTTTGCTGAACTCCCTGCTCTGAGCTCGGGGAACACCTGGGCGTCGAGCAGGGGGAGATCATGCTGTCCACGCCCGTGGCCCGCGCCGCGCACACCTCGCCACCCGTCCAGCGGGCGGTCAGGCAGACGGCCAGGGGGCGAAGCAGGTGGCTGTGGTGGGCCCTCGCGGGCGGCTGGCTGGCCCAGGTGCTCCTGCGGCTGTGGCTGTTCCGGTACCACACCGGTCCCGTCGCCAACCCGGACGAGACGGGCTACCTGGTCGCCGCCCGATGGCTGGCCGGGGGAGCGGGGGCGGATCTCACGGGTTCGACGTTCTACCAGGGCGGTTACGCGTTACTGCTCGTACCCGCGTACTGGGTGACGTCCGATCCCGTCACGGTCTACCGGCTGGTGGCCGGGATCGGCTCGATGGCGGCGGCCACGGCGTTCCCGCTGGCGTACGTGGTGCTGCGGCGGCTCGCGCTGGGCCGGCGGGAGGCGGTGGCGCTGGCCTTCGTGGCGGGGCTGTCGCCGGCGCTGCTGCTGTTCTCGGGGCTGGCGCTGGCGGACGCGGTGCTGCCCACGCTGGTGCTCGGCTGGCTGCTGGCCACGCACGACCTGGCGCGCACCGGCTCGCTCCGGGCGGGCGCGCTGGCGGGGGCCCTGGCGGGCTTCGCGACGGCGGTACACCTGCGAGGGGCGCTGATCCTCGCGGCGTACGCGCTGACGGTGGCGGCGCTCCTGGTCATCCGCCGCCCGGCGCGGGGCGGCCTGACCGTCGGCACTGCGGCGCGGAGTGCTCTGACGGGAGGCGCTGCGGCGGAGGAGGGCCTGACGGGAGGCGCTGCGGCGCGGGGCGCGAAGGGCGCGGAGCGGCGGTTGCCGCACCGGGCCGGGGCTGTCGCCCGGGGCGCCCCCCGGCTATTCGCGGCGGCGGGCGGGTTGCGCAACCGCGCGCGGGCG
>NZ_JBFAIA010000068.1:0-39964 GCF_040654455.1 Nonomuraea sp. NPDC050691 | reverse complement strand
GTCCGGGCTCGGCGCGGCGCTGATGGTCGCGGGCGGGGTCATGGCCGCCGTGCGCGGCCCGCGCTGGGCGGGCATGTCCGACCGCTACGAGCGCGCCCCGGCGGAGGGGCGGCCCGCCGCCTCCGACGACCGCGCCCTGTGGGACGCCCTCGACCGGGGCGACGACCCCACCTGAGACGCTGGCCCGCGTCCCCCGCGTGGGCGGGGGTTTCGTAGTGGAACGGTCCGCCCTGGGGCGTCTGTCCTGGTCGCGGCTGTCGCGTGGAGGTTACAACTCGTCCTCGGTGTCCCGGGCGCCCGGACCGCTGTTCCTTTTGTCAATAAGCTGCCCCTGCAACGGGCCACGACGACGGAGGATCGACATGGGGTACGGGGACCAGAGCGGGAGCGGCGGCTACGGCGCGCAGCCGCCTGGGGGAGGGTACGGCCAGCAGCCGCCGACCGGTGGCGGCCACGGGCAGCAGTCGCCCAACGGCGGCTACGGCCAGCCTCCGAGCGGTGGCCAGGGCTACGGCCAGCCCGCCGGCGGCTACGGCGACGGATACTCCGGCCAGCCCGGCAGCGGCGGTTACGGCGGCCAGCCCGGCGGCGGGGGCTACGGGGGCCAGCCGGGGAGCGGCGGCTACGGTCAGCAGGGCTCGGGGCCGCAGGGGTACGGGCAGCCGGGATACGGGCAGCCGGGCTCGGGTCCGCAGGGGTACGGCCAGCAGGGCTACAGCCAGCCCGGCTACGACCAGCAGGCGTACGGCCAGCAGGGCTACGGCCAGGCGTACGGGCAGGCCCCCTACGGCGCGTACGGCCCCGCGCAGCCGCGCAGCACCAACGGCCTGGCGGTCACCTCGCTCGTCCTCGGCATCGTCGGCCTGGTCTTCTGCGGCCTGACCAGCATCCCGGGCGCGATCGTCGGCCACATGGCGCTCAGCCGCATCAAGCGGACCGGCGAGGAGGGGCAGGGCATGGCCATGGGCGGCCTGGTCACCTCCTACATCACGATCGTGCTCTGGCTGGTCCTGTGGCTGTTCTTCGGCGGCATGTGGCTGGCGCTCATCGGCGTCACCACGGCCGCCACCACGTCCAGCGGGTACTGAGGAACCCGTGCCAGGGGCGGCGTCCTGACCGCGTCGGCGGCGTCCGGTGAAGCCTCCGGTTGGTCACGGAGACTTCCGGTCTGATCACAAATTGTCCGCAAAGTGGACGTACTTCCACGTCCCAGGTGGTTTCTCGCTAGGCTGCCGCGCGCAACTCGCCAGAGATGGACACATGAGGAGTCACAGCATGAGCTACGGGAACCAGGGCGACGGCGGCTACGGCGCCCAGCCTCCGGGCGGCGGTTACGGCCAGCAGCCGCCGAGCGGTGGCGGCGGCTACGGCCAGCAGCCGCCGAGCGGCGGTGGCTACGGCGGCGGTTACGGCCAGCAGCCCCCGAGCGGTGGCGGCTACGGCCAGCCCGGCGGCTACGGCGCCCCGCAGACCCCGCCGGACAACCACCTGGTCGCCGCGATCCTGACGACGCTGTTCTGCTGCCTTCCCCTGGGCATCGTCTCGATCGTGAAGTCGTCGCAGGTCAACTCCAAGTGGCAGGTCGGCGACTACCAGGGCGCGGTGCAGGCGTCGGAGGAGGCCAAGACCTGGTGGAAGCGTTCGCTGATCGTCGGCATCATCTGGTGGGTCCTCGTGATCATCGGGTACGTGGTGCTCTTCGTGCTCGTGGCCGCGAACGCGCCCAGCAGCACATACTGATGGGTATGGCGAACATCGAGTGGCGCGGCTCCGACCGGCTGCGGTCGGTGCTCGCGCCACTCGGCGTCGCCGCCGCCACGGGCGTGGTCTTCGCCGTGGTGGGCACCATCAACCCCAACGAGCCGGGGCACTACCCGACGTGCCCGTTCCTGTGGGCCACCGGCCTGTACTGCCCGGGCTGCGGCACGCTGCGCACCATCCACGCGCTGGCCCACCTCGACCCGGCCGCCGCGCTGGGGCTCAACCCGCTCGCCGTGGCGATGATCCCGTTCCTGCTGTTCTGGTGGGGACGCTGGCTGGTGCGCGCCTGGCAGGGCCGGCCGCGCCGCACGGACCTGGCCCACCCCGCGTGGCTGTGGGCGTTCCTCGCCGTGGTCCTCGTGTACTGGGTGGTCCGGAACCTGCCCTTCGGGGCGTTCCTCGCGCCGTAGCCGGGGCCGGTGGCGGAGCGACGCCGCCGGGGCCGATACCATCGCAGAGACAGGCCGGGAGCGGACGCCACGCGAACTTCCTGCCGTCCCCTACTGCCGACCGGAGGGATCCCAAGCGCGTGAGTGAGCGGACCGAAGGACCGAGCGTCCTCGACGACATCCTCGACGGGGTGCGTGCCGACCTCGCCGCACGCCAGCAGGCCGTGTCGCTCGACGAGCTCAAGCGGCGGGCCGAGCGGGCTCCCGCCCCCCGCGACGCGCTCGCGGCGCTGGGCGGCGACCGGGTCTCGGTGATCGCCGAGGTCAAGCGCTCCAGCCCCTCCAAGGGCGCCCTCGCCGCGATCGCCGATCCCGCTGCGCTGGCCGCCGACTACGAGGAGGGCGGCGCCCACGTCATCAGCGTGCTCACCGAGCGCCGCAAGTTCGGCGGCAGCCTCGACGACCTCGCCTCGGTCCGCGCCCGGGTCGACATCCCCATCCTGCGCAAGGACTTCGTCCTCACCTCCTACCAGCTGTGGGAGGCCCGCGCCCACGGCGCCGACCTGGCGCTGCTCATGGTCGTCTGCCTGGAGCAGGAGGCGCTGGTCTCGCTGATCGAGCGGGCCACCTCCATCGGGCTCACCCCGCTGGTCGAGGTGCACACCGAGGAGGAGCTCGACCGGGCCCTCGCGGCGGGCGCCCGCGTCATCGGGGTCAACGCGCGCAACCTGAAGACACTCGAGGTCGACCGGGATGTCTTCGCCAAGATCGCGCCGAAGATCCCGGATAATGTCATCAAGATCGCGGAGTCGGGCGTCCGCGGGCCGCACGACCTGCTCGCCTACGCGCGCGCCGGGGCCGACGCGGTGCTGGTGGGCGAGAGCCTGGTCACCGGCAAGGACCCGCGCAAGGCGGTCGAGGCGCTGGTGACCGCCGGCGCCCACCCGGCCACGCGCCCCGACCACGGAGCAGAGGGACAGCAGTGACACACGACGGCTCCATCCTGACCGCCGCCGACCTGGCCGGCAACGGCGTCCACGGCGACGACCCCGACAGGCACGGCAAGTTCGGCGTCTTCGGCGGGCGCTACGTGCCGGAGGCGCTGATCCCGGCGCTCGACGAGGTCGCCTCGGTCTACGAGAAGGCCAAGAACGACGAGCAGTTCCTGCGCGAGTTCGACCACCTGCTGCGCACGTACGCGGGGCGGCCCACCACGCTGACCGAGGTGCCGCGCTTCGCCGAGCAGGCCGGCGGCGCGCGCATCGTCCTCAAGCGCGAGGACCTCACGCACACCGGCGCCCACAAGATCAACAATGTGATCGGGCAGGCGCTGCTGACCAAGCGGCTCGGCAAGAAGCGCGTCATCGCCGAGACCGGCGCCGGCCAGCACGGCGTCGCCACGGCCACCGCGGCGGCCCTGCTCGGCCTCGAGTGCGTCATCTACATGGGCGCCGTCGACTGCGAGCGCCAGGCGCTCAACGTGGCCCGCATGAAGCTGCTCGGCGCCACCGTGGTGCCCGTCCACAACGGCTCGCGCACGCTGAAGGACGCGATCAACGAGGCGTTCCGCGACTGGGTGACCAACGTCGACACCACCCACTACCTGTTCGGCACCGTGGCCGGGCCGCACCCGTTCCCCGAGATCGTGCGCGACTTCGCGCGGATCATCGGCGTCGAGGCGCGCCGCCAGATGCTGGAGCTGACCGGCCGGCTGCCCGACGCGGTCTGCGCCGCCGTCGGCGGCGGCAGCAACGCGATCGGCGTCTTCCACGCCTTCATCGACGACCGCGACGTCCAGCTCCACGGCTACGAGGCCGCCGGTCACGGCCTGGAGAGCGGCGAGCACGCGCTCACCCTCACCGCCGGCTCCGTCGGCGTGCTGCACGGCTCGCGCACCTACGTGCTGCAGGACGACGAGGGCCAGACCATCGAGTCCCACTCGATCTCGGCCGGCCTCGACTACCCGGGCGTCGGCCCCGAGCACGCCTGGCTGAAGGACACCGGCCGCGCCACCTACCACGGCGTCACCGACGACCAGGCGATGGCCGCCTTCTCGCTGCTGTCCAGGACCGAGGGCATCATCCCGGCCATCGAGTCGTCCCACGCGCTCGCCGGCGCGCTGGAGCTCGGCCGCGAGCTCGGACCCGAGGCGACCATCCTGGTCAACCTGTCCGGTCGCGGCGACAAGGACATGGGCACGGCGATGAAGTACTTCAACCTCTGACACTCAGGCCCTCCCTCGCCGGGGACCGCGTGACGGCCCGGCGAGCGGCGGACGAGCGGCACGGCCCCGGCCCGGGCGCACGCGTCGGCGGCGTGCCCGGTGACCGCAATCCGATGAGGGACGCCGGGCCCGACGACGGCATGATGGGAAGGGCGGCGGCGAAGAGGCCACCGACCACCGAGAACGGACGATCATGACTACTCTTCAGACGGTGTTCGCCAAGGCGAAGGCGGACAACCGGGCCGCGCTGGTCGGCTACCTTCCCGCGGGCTTCCCGTCCAAGGACGGCGCCATCGCCGCCGCCGCCGCCCTCGTCGAGGCCGGCTGCGACGTCATCGAGATCGGCCTGCCCTACTCCGACCCGCTCATGGACGGCCCGACCATCCAGGACGCCGTCCACCGGTCGCTGATCAACGGCACCCGCATCGCCGACGTCATGCGCACCGTCGAGGGCGTGGCCGCCACCGGCGCGGCGACGCTCGTCATGACGTACTGGAACCCGATCGACCGCTACGGCGCCGAGCGCTTCGCCCGCGACCTGGCCAACGCGGGCGGCGTCGGCACGATCACGCCCGACCTGACGCCCGAGGAGTCGGCGACCTGGCGCGAGGCGTCGGCCGACGCCGGCATCGACACGGTGTTCCTCGTGGCGCCCAGCTCCACCGAGGAGCGCATCCAGGCGGTCGCCGACTGCTGCACCGGGTTCGTGTACGCCGCGTCGCTCATGGGCGTCACGGGGGCCAGGGAGTCGGTCAACGTCGCCGCGGAGGGCCTGGTCAAGCGCACGCGCGCGCACACCGACCTGCCCGTGTGCGTGGGGCTCGGCGTCGGCACCGGCGCGCAGGCCGCCGAGGTGGCCGCCTACGCCGACGGCGTCATCGTGGGATCGGCGTTCATCCGCCGCATGCTCGACGCGCCGGACGAGGCCGCGGGCCGCGCCTCGATCGCCGAACTGGCCCGCGAGATGGCGCAGGGCGCCCGCTCCCGCGGCTGAGCGTCCTCCAGCGCCGACACCCGTTCCGGCCTGACGCCTTTCCGGGCTTTCAGGGCTCATGTTCTTCCAGGGGTGACGACGCGCCCGGGTTCCCGCGTGGAGCCCGGGCGCGTGTCCGTTCCATGCCGGTTGGGATGCGTCTTGACGCATCCGTGTTGCGAGATGTCAGTATCGCGGCGAGAGTCCCCGACGAAGGACACATATGCGCCGTCCCGCCGCGCTCGCAGCCGCCCTCGCGTTATCCCTCCTCACCCCGTTCGCCCCCGCCTCCCCGGCAGCGGCCGGGCCTCCCGCGCCCACCCCCACGCCGCCGCCCTACGACCTGGCCTCGCCCGACCCCGAGCCCACGGGCACCCCCGCCCCCACGCCCACCGCGCAGGCCGTCACCCCCGAGCCCGCCACCGTGGCCGAGCCCCTCACGATCTCCTCCGACCGGCTCACGGTCGACCTCGACCCCGCCTTCCCCCGGATCCTGCGCTACACCGACCGCGCCACCGGGGCCACGCTCGGCGGCAGCACCGCCGTCCCCGCCGTCGTCCTGAACGAGCGGCCGTACGAGGTCACCGTCCGGCAGGCCGGCCGCGACGCCGCGAGCGCCCGCTACCGCCTCGCCTTCCCCGCCCTGCCCGGCGTGAGCCTGGAGGCGAGCGTCCGCGTGCGGGGCCGGGTGACGACGTTCGCCGTGGACGAGGTCGCCGACACCACCGCCTTCCGCGTCAACACGATCGACCTGCCCGGCCACGACCTCGTCTCCGTGGCGAGCGACGAGCCCGGCGCGGCCACCGCGTTCACCCGGCTCGACCCCAACTCCACCCGCACGGCCGACGTGTTCGCCGCCGTCACCGGGGAGACGCCGGCCGACGCCGCGCCCGTCGGGGCCACGTACGCGATCGTGAACACCGCCCGGCTGGCCGCCGCCGTCGAGTCCAACTCCAGCTACGACCGCCCGGCCGGCCCCACCGACAAGGACGCCGCCCGCTTCTGGCACCAGGCCAGGAAGGACGCCGGCGGAACGGTCAGGGTGGGCGTGTGGAGCGGCCAGTGGACCCACCGGGCCACCGGCTCCCCGTTCACCGAGGAGCGCCCCTGGGCCAAGGTCGTCGTCACCCCCGACGCCAACGGCGACGGCACCCTCGACTGGCAGGACGGCGCGCTCGCCTTCCACGAGATCGGCGTCAGGGCGCCCGGCGCGGACGCCACCAAGGACCGCGTCGTCACCCACATCCCGTTCAACTTCTCCAGCCAGGCCACCCACCCGTTCCTGCGCACCCTGGACGACGTCAAGCGCGTCTCGCTGGCCACCGACGGCCTGGGCCAGCTCGCCATCCTCAAGGGCTACCAGTCGGAGGGCCACGACTCGGCCCACCCCGACTACGGCGGCCACCACAACGAGCGCGCCGGCGGCCTGGCCGACCTCAACACGCTGCTGAAGGCGGGCCGGCGGTGGAACGCCACGTTCGGCGCCCACGTCAACGCCACCGAGGCCTATCCCGAGGCGCACGCCTTCAGCGAGCGGCTCGCCGACCCCAAGGCCAAGGGCTGGGACTGGCTCGACCAGGCGTACCTGATCGACCAGCGCGGCGACCTCACCCGCGGCACGCTCGCCGCGCGGCTCAGGCGGCTGCGCGAGGAGACCGACCCCAACCTCGCGCTGCTGTACGTGGACGTGTTCCGGCCGTTCGGCTGGGTCGCCGACCGCACCGGGCGCGAGCTGGGCGCGCAGGGCTTCCAGGTCGCCACCGAATGGTCGGACAAGCTCGAACGCACCTCGCTGTGGGCGCACTGGGCGAACGACCTCAACTACGGCGGCGTCACCAACAAGGGGCTCAACTCGCAGATCATCCGGTTCATCCGCAACGGCGAGAAGGACGTCTGGAACGCCCACCCCATCCTGGGCAACGCCCGGATCGTCGAGTTCGAGGGCTGGACCGCGGAGAACGACTACACCGCGTTCCTCCGCAACATCTGGGAGCACAACCTGCCCGCCAAGTTCCTTCAGCGCCACCGGATCCTCGACTGGAACGCCGACGAGATCGTCTTCTCCGGCGGCGTGCGCGGCACCTCCTCCGGAGGCACGCGGCGTCTGTACGCCGGCGACCACAAGGTGCTCGACGGCCGCGCGTACCTGCTGCCGTGGGACGGCCGCCTCTACCACTACAACGCCGACGGAGGCGAGACCACCTGGGACGCCGACCGGCCGCTGACCGTCTACCGGCTCACCGGCCAGGGACGGGTGCGGGCCGGCGTCGTCACCCCCGTGGACGGCCGGATCACGCTGCGCGCCGAGGCCGGCGTGCCGTACGTGCTGCACCCCGGCGCCGGACCCGCCCTCCCCGACCCGCGGTGGGGCGAGGGGAGCGGGGTGCGCGACCCCGGCTTCAACGACGACCGGCTCCGCGGCTGGACGGCCACCGGCTCCGTGGACGTCGAGACGAACGCGCTCGGCCACCGCGTCGCCCGGCTCGGCGACGGCGCCCCGGCGAGCCTCGAACAGCGGCTGACGGGGCTGCGGCCCGGCCGCCCGTACACCGTGTCGGCCGCCGTCGAGGTCGAGCCCGGCCACGCCCGCGAGACCACGCTGGAGGTGAGCGCGCCCGGACTGCGCGAGAGCGTGACCCTCAACCGCTCCACGGCCAGGAACTACATCGCCTCAGACGAGAAGCACGACACGTTCTTCCAGCGCGTGCCCGTCCGGTTCACGCCGCGGGGCTCCACGGTGACGTTCCGGATCGCCGCCGCCGGCGGGCCGGGGCGGGTGCGCGTGGACGACGTGCGGCTCATGCGGACCGCCGCCCCGGAGACCGTGGGGGCGTTCGAGTCGCCGGAGCCGGGGTGGGGGCCGTTCGTCAAGGGCGACGCCGGAGGGGCGTTCGACGCGCGCACCCATCTGGCCGAGCGGCACGAGCCGTACACGCAGGCGGGCTGGAACGGCAAGGCCGTCGACGACGTCATCGGCGGCCGGTTCTCGCTCAAGGCGCACGAGGAGCGGCGCGGCCTGGTCTACCGCACGGTCCCGTGGACGGCCCGGTTCGAGCCGGGGCACGCCTACGAGGTGTCGTTCCGGTACCAGAGCGCCCTGGCCGGCGCGTACGCCTGGGTGACCGGCTACGACAAGGGCGGCGACACCGTCGAGACCCGGAGCACGCCGCTGCCGGAGCGGCGGGCGACCGCCCGGTTCGCCGAGCGGGTCGTCGCGGGCTGCGGGGACGTGTGGGTGGGGCTGCGCTCCCTCCAGGCCGAGCAGGAGGGCGCGGACCTCGTCCTGGACGACTTCGCGGTCCGGGACCTGGGGGAGTCGCCCGAGGCCCAGGCGTGCGCGTCGCTGACGGTCACGCCCGCGTCGGAGGTGTTCGAACAGGGGGTGGCGGGCGACGTGACCGTCAGGTTCGTCAACCGCGAGGACGTGCCCGCCGCGGACGTCCGCGTGACGCCGGCCGTACCGGACGGGTGGACCGTCACAGGAGGCGGCGGCCCGGCCACGGTCGAGCCTGGCGGGACCCTGGAGACCGCCTGGAAGGTGACAGCGCCGGCCGGCGCGCCGTACGGCGCCTACGAGATCGGCGCGACCGCCTCCTACACCGCCGCCGGAAGCCCCAGGACGGTCGCGGCGGCGGCCTCCGTGCGCACCCTCCCACCGCCGCCCTCCGGCGACGCCTGGGCCAGTGACCTCGACTGGGTGAGCGCCGCCAACGGCTGGGGACCGGCCGAGCGTGACCGGTCCAACGGCGACTCGGCGCCCGGCGACGGCACGCCCCTCACGATCGGCGGCCAGGTGTACGCCAAGGGCCTCGGCACGCACGCGCCCGCCCGGATCCGCTACTTCCTCGGCGGCTCCTGCACGGCGTTCACCGCCTTCGTCGGCGTGGACGACTCGCAGGGCGCCCGGGGCTCCGTCCGGTTCACGGTGCTGGCCGACGGCGTGGCCAAGGCGGCCAGCGGGGTCCTGCGGGCGGCCGACGCGCCGTACGAGCTGACGGCGGACATCGGCGGCGCCCGTTATGTCGAGCTTGTCGTGGACGACGGCGGAGACGGCGTGGGAAACGACCACGCCGACTGGGGAGGCGCGCGTTTCCGCTGCTAGCCTGGATCTCGCCCGGGAGGTCGTGAATCACCAGGCGGGGCCGCCTTTCCCGCCTTAACCGACGCTTATCGACCCCGTGATCGGATGGTCTCCGGGTAACTGTGCGCATCCCAGCGCGGAGACAAGGAGAAGGCCCGTGATCGCGTCGTCTGCGTCACTGCCCGCGAGAACAGCGATACCCTTGGTGACGACCGTCGCCCGGCTCGTGCTGGGCGGGGTGCTGATCGCGGCCGGCTGGCTCAAGATCGGCAACCCGTCCGACAGTGTCGTGGCGGTCAAGGCGTACCAGCTGCTGCCCGACTCGGTCGCCACGACCGTGGGCTACGGCCTGCCGATCATCGAGATCGTGGTCGGCGTGCTGCTGGTGGTCGGCCTGATGACGAAGGTCGCCGGGGTGATCGCCGCGCTGCTGATGCTGGCCTTCGTCTTCGGCATCGGCTGGGCGTGGGCCCACGGCCTGCGCATCGACTGCGGCTGCTTCGGCGGCGGCGGCGAACTGGGCGCCGGGCAGGAGCCGTCCTACCTGCTCGACATCCTGCGCGACTTCGGCCTCGTGCTGCTGGGCGTCTGGACCGTCCGCTTCGCGCCGGGCGCCTTCGCGCTCGACTCGGCGCTCGGCCTGGCCGGCGACACGGGCAGGGGCGGCTCCGACGACGACGGCGACGACGATCACGATCAGGGGGCACGGGCATGAGCAAGGGGGAGCGGATGAAGACCGCACGCGAGAAGATCAAGCAGCAGCAGGCCGCCGAGCGCGTACGCGAGCAGCGCAAGCGCATCGTGACCTACGCGACCGTGGGCGTCGTCGCGGTGGCCGCCATCGGGGCCGGCTGGCTCTACGCGGCGAGCAAGTCGCAGTCGGAGGAGGCGGCCAGCGGCGACCAGGCGCCGGTCACCGTGCAGTCCGACGGCTCGGTGGTGATGGCCAGGGCCGGCGTGGAGAAGCCCGTCCTGGACGTCTACGAGGACTTCCAGTGCCCCGCGTGCAAGCAGCTGGAGTCCGTCAGCGGGCAGACGTTCAAGAACCTCGCCGCCGAGGGCAAGGCCAAGGTCGTCTACCACCCGATCTCGATCTTCCAGCAGGAGCCCACTCGCGGCAACTCGCTGCGGGCCGGCGCCGCCGCCCGGTGCGTGGCCGACGGCCGGCACTGGCTGGCCTACCACGACCTCCTCTACAAGAACCAGCCGTCCGAGAGCGTCGAGGGCTTCAAGACCGGCGAGCTCGTCAGCTGGGGCAAGGAGGCCGGCGTCACCGCGCCCGACTTCGAGCAGTGCGTCACCTCGCAGAAGCACGCCCAGGCCCAGCTCTCCTACAGTGACCAGGTCATCAAGGCGCAGAAGATCGACGGCACGCCCACCGTGAAGCTCAACGGCGTGGCCCTCGAGAACAATGTCGCCTTCGCGCCTCAGCAGCTGCGCGATCAGGTCACGAAGGCGGCCAAGTAGCCTCACGTCCGCTACCCTCACCGACATGCCCCTTGCCTCGATTCCCAGCCCTTCCCAGGGGGTCTGGTACCTCGGATTCATCCCGATCCGGGCTTACGCCCTGTGCATCGTCGCAGGCGTGATCTTCGCCGTCTGGCTGAGCGAGCGCCGCTGGCGCGCCCGCGGCGGCCAGAAAGGCACGATCATCGACATCGCCGTGCCCGCGGTGATCTTCGGCCTCATCGGCGGCCGGCTCTACCACGTCATCACCGACTGGCAGATGTACTTCGGCCCGCGGGCCATCAAACCGGCCTACAAGGCGCTGTTCATCTGGGAGGGCGGCCTCGGCATCTGGGGCGCGGTCGCCCTGGGCGGCGTGGGCGTGTGGATCGCGTGCCGCCGCCGTGGCCTGTCGCTGAGCGCCGTGGCCGACACGGTCGCCCCGGGCATCGCGTTCGCCCAGGCCATCGGGCGCTGGGGCAACTGGTTCAACCAGGAGCTGTACGGCAGCCCCACCACGCTGCCGTGGGGCCTGGAGATCGACGAGCAGCACCTCGGGGAGCCGGGGGTGCTCTACCACCCGACGTTCCTGTACGAGTCGCTGTGGGACGTGGCTCTCGGATTCCTGCTGCTGTTCGCGGGCAGCAGGTTCACGCTGCGCCACGGGCGGCTGTTCGCGCTGTACGTGGCGGGCTACACCCTGGGGCGCTTCTGGATCGAGGGGCTGCGCATCGACCCCGTGGGGGGCGTGGACCACGCCGTGACGTTCCTCGGGATGCGCATCAACCAGTGGACCGCCCTCGCGCTGTTCGTCGGGGCGCTCGTCTACTTCTTCGCGACGCGCAACAAGGACACCGTGGAGCACGTGGTTCCGCCGGGGGTCCAGCCCCTCGCGGAGGGCGACGGGGAGGCCGCCGACCCGGCCCACCCGGCCGACCAGGCCGACGACGAGGAGACCTCCGAAGCGGCCCGTACGGAGCCCGGCGCGTCCGCCGCCGACCCGGGCGCCGACCCGGTCACGGAACCCGCGGGGTCCGCGGAGCCCGGGGAAGGCCCGGAGAGTACCGTGAAGGCGGAGGGCGAGCCCGAGGCGGAGGGGCCGGCGCGGGCGCCCGGTGAGCACGCCACGGCAGAGGAGAAGCACGCGCGATGACCGGACGCGCGGAGATCCACCACCAGCATCGCGACGTCACCGGCGGCTGGCTGCGGCCGTCGGTGTTCGGCGCGATGGACGGGCTGGTGTCCAACTTCGCGCTCATCGCCGGCGTCGCCGGCGGCACCTCCAATGTCAGGGTCGTGCTGCTGGCCGGCGGCGCGGGCCTCGCGGCGGGCGCGTTCTCCATGGCCGGCGGCGAGTACGTGTCGGTGGCCAGCCAGCGCGAGCTGGCCCTGGCCGAGATCGCCGTCGAGCGCCGCGAGCTGCAGCGCAACCCCGAGGCCGAGCAGGCCGAGCTGGCCCAGGCCCTCGTCGACAAGGGCGTCCTGCCCGAGACAGCGGCCGAGGTGGCCGCCCAGATCTCCCGCGACCCCGAGCTCGCCCTGGAGGTGCACTCCCAGAACGAGCTCGGCGTCGACCCCCACTCCCTGCCCTCGCCCAGGCTGGCGGCCGTCTCGTCGTTCCTGTCGTTCGCGGCCGGCGCGCTCCTGCCGCTCGTGCCCTACCTGCTCGGCGCCACGAGCCTGGTGCTGTCGGCCGTGGTGTCCTGCGCGTCGCTGTTCGCCGCCGGCGCCCTGGTGTCCACGGTGACGGCCCGCAGCTGGTGGTTCTCCGGCCTGCGCCAGCTCTTCGTGGGCGCCCTGGCCGCCGCGCTCACCTTCGCCCTGGGCAACCTGATCGGAGCGTCCGGCCTGTGACCACCACCAGGCAGGCGCCGCGCAAGCGGCGCCGTCCCCCGCGTTCGGACTGGCAGTTCCCCGTCCTCACCGACCTGGGGCTGGCACCGAACCGCCAGAAGATCATCGTGATCGTCGCCACGGTCATCGGCGTCGTCGCCGGCGCCTGCGGCCTCGTCCTCGCCATCGCCTCGCTCGGCAGCTTCAGCCCTGACCGTGAGGCCGGTGGCACGGTCGGCGGCGACGCCCTGCTGCCCGCCACCTACCACGCCTGGCCCTCGCCGAAGCTGTTCGAGCCCGTCCTCGACCGGGCCAAGGACGCCAAGCCGCTCACCGAGAAGGAGGTCTTCGCCCAGAAGACCCTCACCGGCGACAAGAAGCTCTCGCTCAAGCTCGCCGCCCGGCGGATCGACGCCGACTGCTCGGCCGCGGTGTGGGGCGAGGAACTGCGCGCCCAGGTGGCCGACGCCGGGTGCAGCCAGGCCGCCCGCGGCTTCTACACCAGCTCCGACGGCCGCTACCTCGGCCAGTACACCCTGCTCAACGTGCGCGACGGCCAGGCCGCCGGGCAGCTCGTGGAGTCGCTGAAGCTCGGCTACCGGGGCGGCTGGGTCCAGAGGCTGTCCGCGGGCACGGCCGCGTTCCCGCCGGGCGGCTACTCCGAGGGCGCCGGCTACGCGCTCGGCCACTACGTCGGCCTGGTGTGGCTGGCCAAGACCGACGGGTCGGAGCCGACCGCCCGGGACGACTTCGTGGCGCTCGCGCTGACGCTGCGCGGCGCCGAGAAGGCCGTCTACCGGCGGGTCGTCACGATCACAGGACCGCGGTCCTGATGCCGCGCCGTCTGACCGTCACGCTGGCGGCCGTCGCCGGGCTCGCGGTGGCCGCCGCCGGTGCGTGGTTCTGGCTCGGCGGCGAGGAGCCCCGGCCCGCCTCGCTCCGCACCGAGCGCACCTCCGCCCTGTACTCCGTCATCGACTCCCGCCAGGCCGACTCCCAGCCGCTGACGGTCGACGAGGTGTTCACCGCCGGCACCGCCACGCTGGGCACGCTGCGCCGCGTCTCGGCCGAGCGGCTCGACGACTGCGAGGCCGCGCTGTGGGGAGCCACGCCCGCCGGCTGCACGCAGGCTCTGCGGGCCACGTACGAGGGGCCGGCGGGGGTGGCGGGCCAGTTCGTCATCTTCAACCTGGCCGACGGCCGCGCCGCCGACGCCCTGGTGACGGCGTTGGCCAAGGACGGGTTCGTCCGTCCGGCGGTGTCCCTCGACGCCGCCCACAGCCGGGCCGCGGTACGCGCCATGGGCCACTACGTCACGGTGAGCTGGGCGGGCATGCCGACGGGCCGGGGCGGGACCGACCTGGTGGCGACGCTGATCGAGCTGGACAAGCTCGGCAAGGTGGTGCAGTCCCGGGTCGTCGCAGCCACCTGAGACCCCTCGCGCCCTCGGTCCGCGGAGCGCGCTCCCGGAGGAGCCGGCCGCAGGGGAGATCGGGAGAGCCCGCGCGTCGGAGGACCAGGCACTCATGCGCGGCCGAAGGACCACCAGGCCCCACGCGAGATCGGAGGGTCAGGTCGTCACGAGCGGCCGGAGGGTCGGGTCGTCACGGGCGGTCGGAGAGGAAAGGCCCCATCAGGGGTCGGAGGAGAGGTCGCGGGTGAGGGCGTCGAGGTCGGCGAGCCGCTGGGAGGCGTCGAGACGGGAGGCCGTGGCGACGAGGACGAGCTCCGTGACCGCGATCTCATGAGTGAGGGGCGCGATCGGCCCGGCCGCCTCGCGGGGGAGCCGTACCAGCACTTCGGCCTCGTCGGCCAGCGGTGACTCCCACGCGTCGGTCACCAGGATCAGCCGCGCCCCGCGCCCTCGCGCGGCCCGGACGAACCTGGCCGTGTCGGGGGAGTAGCGGCGGAAGTCGTAGGCGACCACCACGTCGGACGGCCCCAGGTCGAGCAGGGCCCGAGCGCGCGCAGGCGGCGTCTCGGGCACCCGGCGCGCCCCGGGACGGAGACCGGCGAGCTGGCGCACCAGGTAGTCGGCGGCCAGCTCGCTCAGCGGCCCGCCCAGCGCCCACACCCCGCCGGCCTCGGCCAGCCGGGTGGCTACGGCGTCCAGCAGCGGCCCGGTCATCGCGGCCAGCGTGCCCTCCAGGCCGGCCCGCAGGTCCTCGGCCGCCTGGCCGGTGTCGGGCGGCCGGGTGACGAACTCCCGCAACCGTGACCGGTCCGCGTCGCGGGCGCCCTCACGTACCGCAGCCTGAAAGTCGGCGAAGCCGGCGAACCCGAGCCGGCCGACCAGCCGCGAGGCCGTCGGCGGGCTCACGCCGGCGCGCTCGGCGAGGGAACGCAGCGACCCGAGCGCCGCGAACGGGTAGTCGTCGAGGATCACCCGGGCGATCGCCCGCTCGCCCGGTGGAAGCTCGGGATACACCGCGCCGAGGCGGGCTGCCAGCGCATCGGACTCCATGTTGACACATGTTACAGCCTCTGCGATTTGACCGAACACATGAAACGAATGTTATGGTCCGTGGCCATGAGCACTTGGCATGGTCTGATCGACAGCGCGTACCGGCGCTGGCTGCCCGTCACCGACGACACCCCCTCCGTCTCCCTCCACGAGGGCAACACGCCGCTGCTCCGCTCGGCGCACCTGTCGGCGCTGACCGGCGGCGACGTGTGGCTGAAGGTCGAGGGCGCCAACCCGACGGGGTCGTTCAAGGACCGCGGCATGACCATCGCGGTCAGCCGGGCCACCCAGGCGGGCGCCGAGCTGGTCCTCTGCGCCTCCACCGGCAACACCAGCGCCTCGGCCGCCGCCTATGCCGCCCGCGCCGGGCTCGCCGCCGCCGTCCTCATCCCGCGCGGCGCCATCGCGCTCGGCAAGCTCGGCCAGGCCGTCCGGTACGGGGCGCGCATCGTCGAGATCGACGGCACCTTCGACGACTGCCTGCGCGTGGCCCGCGAACTGGCCGCCCACCACCCCATCGCGCTGGTCAACTCCGTACGGAACGAGCTGCGGCTCGCCGGGCAGCGGACCGTGGCGTACGAGATCGTCGACGCCCTCGGCGACGCGCCCGACATCCACTGCCTGCCGGTGGGCAACGGCGGCAACATCACCGCCACCTGGCACGGCTACCGGACCTACGCCGCCGAGGGCCCGGCCACGCGCACCCCGCACCTCTGGGGCTTCCAGGCGGCCGGCGCCGCCCCCCTCGTCACGGGCACGCCCGTCGCCGAGCCCGCCACGGCCGCCAGCGCCATCCGCGTCGGCAACCCGGCCACCTGGGACGGCGCCGTCGCGGCCCGCGACGAGTCCGGCGGCCTGATCGCGGCGGTGACCGACGAGCAGATCTTCGACGCGTACCGCATGATCGCCCGCCACGACGGCGTCTTCGCCGAACCCGCCTCGGCCGCGGGCGTCGCCGGCCTCCTCGACCAGCACGAGCGCGGCAACCTGCCCGCGGGGCGGCGCATCGTCATCACCCTCAGCGGCGACGGCCTCAAGGACCCGGACGCCTCCCTGCGGGACGGCTACACCTCCACGCGGACGGGGACGGCGACGGGCGAGGTGGCCCGCGCCCTGAACCTGGCCGCCTGACCCGGCGCGCCGGGAAAACGCAAGAGGGCCGCTTGCCCTCGGGAGAACATGAGGAAACGCGCATTTTAGTCGCCGCCACGTGTCGGCGGATGGGGCGAGGGGAGGAATCGACACGCAGCGTCGCCCGCCCGGAAGGAATGCCGCCATGGGGCAGAATGCCGATGTGCTGATCGTCGTGCCCGCACCCCGGCAATTCCAGGACGCCACCGGCATCGCCTGGTGCACGGCGTCCGACGGCGACTCCGGATTTGTCATCACCGGCTTCGGCGAGGACGGGAAAGAGGCGGGCACGCTGACGGCGGGGTTCTCGGGCGGCATCGAGCTGGACATCACCGACGGGACCGGGCAGACCACGCTCAGGGGCAGCATCTCGGCGTCGCCGGAGTACGACTACGAGGTCGTCGGCCAGGAGGACGGGCAGGCGGGGCACTTCGTCATCCACAGCAGCGACGCCGACGGCAATCCCGCTTTCACGGAACTCCTCCAAGCCTGGGCTTACCTGGGCGACGCGTTCATCACCGTGGGATATGCGCTCCAGAACGGTGGCGGGCAGCCGCTCTCCTGCCGGGCGTTCGCCACGGGAATCCTCTTGGAAGGCGTCAGGCTCACTGTCGACGAGAACATTCAGGAATGGGGCAGAACAGGGGACGCCACCCTCGCCTGTCTCGGCGACGACTGCGGCTCCCTTTCCACGTGAGAATGCGCGGTGAATCCAGCGCCATTAACGCGGTGCGGCGAATTCCGGCGAGGTGGGGGGAGCGGTGAAAGGGTACGACTTCGAGGGGCCGGCGCTGGAGCTCGGGGCCCTGGTGCGCGAGGACGGCACCGCCGACCCCTCGGAGCGGATCCGGATCCCCCTGAGCATGCTGAACCGGCACGGACTGGTGGCCGGCGCCACCGGGACCGGCAAGACCAAGACCCTCCAGCTCATGGCGGAGCAGCTCGCGGCCCAGGGAGTCCCGGTCTTCCTCGCCGACATCAAGGGCGACCTGTCGGGACTCGCCTCGCCGGGCACCGCCTCCGACCGCGTCACCCGGCGTGCCGCCGAGGTCGGGCAGACCTGGCAGCCGGTGGCGTGTCCGGTGGAGTTCTTCTCCCTGGGCGGTCTGGGGTCGGGTGTCCCGATCCGCGCCACCATGACGGCCTTCGGGCCGACCCTCCTGGCCAAGGTCCTCGGGCTCAACGAGACGCAGGAGTCGTCACTCGGGCTGATCTTCTATTTCGCCGACAAGAACGGCATGCCGCTGCTCGACCTCAAGGATCTAATCGCGGTCATCCGGTACCTGACCAGCACGCCGGAGGCCCTGAACGGGATCGGCGGGCTCTCGTCGGCCACGGCCGGGGTCATCCTGCGCGCCCTGACCAACTTCGAGGCGCTGGGCGCGGAGGCGTTCTTCGGCGAGCCGGAGTTCGACGTGCGCGACCTGCTCCGGGTGACGCCCGACGGCCGGGGGACGGTCTCCGTCCTCGAACTGCCCGCCGTGCAGGACCGGCCGCAGCTCTTCTCCACCTTCCTGATGTGGCTGCTCGCCGACCTCTTCCACGAGCTGCCCGAGGTGGGGGACGTCGACAAGCCGAAGCTCGTGTTCTTCTTCGACGAGGCGCATCTGCTGTTCGACGACGCGTCCAAGGCGTTCCTGCAGTCGATCGCGCAGACCGTGCGGCTGATCCGGTCGAAGGGCGTGGGCGTGTTCTTCGTCACCCAGACGCCCAACGACGTGCCGGCCGACGTGCTCGCGCAGCTCGGGGCGCGCGTGCAGCACGCCCTGCGCGCCTTCACCCCGCAGGACGCCAAGGCGCTCAAGTCCACCGTCTCGACCTTCCCCGCCTCCTCGTACGACCTGGAGCGGCTGCTCACCGAGCTCGGCATCGGTGAGGCCGTCGTCACGGTCCTGTCGGAGACGGGCGCGCCGACGCCGGTGGCCTGGACGCGCCTGCGCGCCCCCCAGACGCTCATGGCGCCGTCGAGCCCGGACGTGATCGCGGGCGTCGTCGCCGCCTCGCCGCTTCAGCAGAAGTACGGCACGGCGGTCGACCGCCAGTCGGCGTACGAAATCCTCTCCGCGAAGCTGGCCACGCAGCAGCACGCCGAGCCTGCCACGTCTCCGCCACCGGAGGCTCCCCGCGAGCCGGAGACGCGCGGGGAGCCCGAGCGGGAGCCGAGGCCGTCGATGCTGGAGAGCGTGCTGCAGTCGAAGGAGTTCCGCTCCATGGCGCGCTCGGCGGCGTCCGCCCTCGGACGGGAGATCACCAGATCCCTCTTCGGCACGGCCCGCCGCGGGCGCCGCTGACCCCGACCGGTCGCCAAGGGGGACAAAGGGATGTGATCCCTCGTGGAGCGCTGACCTCCGGGCCTCCCCCTGACAGCATCACAGGCATGAAAGGTGTCGCGGCCCTCGCCAATCCCCGGTTCCGCCTGCTGCTGCTCGGTCAGACGGCCGCGGTCATGGGGGAGCAGATGTTCGCCGTGGCGATCACCGTGTCCGTCCTCCACGCCGGTGGCGACGCGGTCTCGCTCGGGCTGGTCCTCGCCGCGCGCGGCGTCACGCTCGTCGCCTTCCTGCCCGTCGGCGGTGTGTGGGCGGACCGGGTGCCGCGGCGGCGCCTGGTGATGGCGGCCTACGACGCCCAGGCGCTCCTGGCCGGAGCGCTGGTCCTGCCCGCCGCGCCCTCGATCCGGGGCGCGGCGGTCGTGGTCCTGCTGGCCGGTGTCGCGGAGGCGTTCGTCCGGCCCGCGTTCAACGGGCTCCTGCGCGGTGTTCTCGCCGATGACGAGAGGGTCTCGGGCAGATCCCTGGTCGGCGTGTCGATCCGCAGCGGCATCATGGCCGGTCCGGCCGTGTGCGTGGGCGTGATCGCCGCGGCCGGGACCCGGGTGGCGTACGCGATCACCATGGTGGTCTTCGTGGCCACGGTCGTGTCGCTCTCGCGGGTCGCGGAGCCGCGACGGACCCCGGCTCCGCGCGCGTCGTTCGCCGCGGACATCCGCGCCGGCGTCGCCGAGGCGCGGCGGCGTCCGTGGGTGCGTGCCATCCTCGTCTTCTCCGCGGTCAACCTCGTGTTCGTCCTGGCGCCGACACAGGTGCTGCTGCCCGTCGTGAGCACCGCCGCGTTCGGATCGCCCGCCGTGTACGGCGTGGCGCTCACGTGTTACGGGGTCGGCGGTCTGGCCGGCGGTCTGGTCACCCTGGCGTGGCGGCCCCGCGCCGTGGGGGTCGTGGCGTTGACCGCGATCGCCCTCTACGCGGCGGCGCCTCTGTCCCTGCTCCTCGCGCCGTCGCCGCTGCCGGTCCTCGTGGCGTACGCGGTCGCCGGGGCGGGGGTGGAGATCTACGCGATCCACTGGGAGGTCGCCCTGCAACGCGAGATCCCGGATCGGCTGATCGGACGGATCAGCTCGTTCGCCTGGCTGTGCAGTTTCGGGCTCATGCCGTTCGGTCAGGCGCTGACCGGGCCGCTGGCGGGGGTCGCGGGCCCGGGCGCGGTGCTCGCGGGCGCGGCGGCCGTCATCCTCCTCGTGCCGCCGGCGCTGCTCCTGGTACGGGGGATGGCGCACTTCCGCACGCCCAGCGTCGCCCCGGACGCCGACCCCGTGAGCAGGTGACGACCGTCATCCCCGGCCGGAGGCGCGGCGGCGGCGGTACTGGCGACGAAACCGGCGGCCATGGGAAGCCGCAGCGGCGTGCGCGGGCGGCCCCACCGGCTGAGCGCCCACACGCTCCAGCCCGCCAGGGCCGCGCACAGCGCGCTGTCGCCGATCAGGAGCCGCGCGTGCGCGTCCCATCCGTCAAGGGCCGCCGGGTCCAGGCCGGTCGTCCCGCCCGCCGCCCAGAAGGACCACACCACGGTGAGCGCCGCCGCCGGGAGCAGCGTCCACGGCCGCCCCGCGTCCGCGTCCCGCGGGTCCACCCGTCCCGCGAACGCGCGCGGCCACCGCTCCGCCAGGTAGATGGGCAGCGCGACGACCAGCCCCACCGCCATCCCGGCGAACCCCACCGAGATGAGCGCCCCCTCCCACACCGGCAGGCCGGCGCCGTCGGACGGCGCGGGTGGGGCCTGCTCCAGGAAGCCGCTGACCAGCATGTACGGGAGCAGCGACACGAGGAAGCCGCTGCCGATCCAGGCGAACGGCAACACGAGCCAGGCCGGCAGCCGCAGCCCCCACGGCTGCCCGAGCGCCAGGCCCAGCGTGATCCCGGTCAGCGCCATCACGACCGTGACCAGGTTGAGCATCATCCAGTCGGCCGTGCCGTCACGCAGCTCCAGGACCACCCAGACGATCTTGACCATGAGGTAGAGGGACATCGAGGCGGCCGCGGTGAACGCGGCGACGCGGCGCAGCGCCGTGCGCCTGCGGCTGCTCGTACCGCTGCTCCTGACACTGCGGCCACTGGCGCTGGGGCTCCTGGCATCGGCATGCATGGCCATGAGCCTCGCGGCCGGGCGGCCACTCGTGCCTCCCCGGGAAGAGGCATGCCTCTCCCTCTCCAGGGGGAGAGGCGCCCGGGACCGCCGGTCGGCGTCCGATCGAGCGTCCGCGACCGAGTGTCCCGGCCCGGAAGCGCGGGGACGCCGGTCGGCGCGGTGTCACTCGTCCGTCAGGGCGGTCTCGTCGACGAGGCCGCGCAGGCGGGCGTTCGCGTGCTCGAGGGCGAGGAGCGCGTCCTCCCGCTGCTCGTCGCTCACCCCGCCCATCGCCTCCTCCGCGAGCTCGGCCCAGGCGCGCTCGATCCGGGGGACCAGCGCGTGACCGGCCTCCGTGACGACGATGCGCACCTGGCGGCGGTCGGTGGGCACCGGCTCGCGGCGGAACCAGCCGCCGCCCTCCAGGCGGGCGAGGCTGCGGGTGGCGGTCGGCGGTTCGATCCCGAGCCGGGCCGCGAGCTCCGAGACCGTGATCCCGCCCGGCTCCTGCGCGAGGAACCACAGCATGACGTCCTGCCCCGGGTGCAGCCCGAGCGCCGCCAGCTTGCGGGCCTTGGCGGCGCGGTAGAGCTTGCTCATCTTGTTCAGCGCCCGGTTGACGCGGATCGCCTCGGTCGTGTCCACAAGCCCATCCTATAAATGTATAGTCGGCTAATAAGTAGTCGGCTAACTATCTGGAGGGGTCATGGATCTGGGGCTCGATGGACGCGTGGTCGTGGTCACCGGGGCTACCGGCGGCATCGGCCGGGCGATCGCCGTGACGTTCGCGCGCGAGGGCGCTCTGGTCGCCGCCGGATGGCACCGCGACGAGGAAGGCGCGCGCGGCCTCGTCGAGGAGATCGCCCGCTCCGGCGGGAAGGCCGTCGCGGTGCGCATCGACCAGTGCGACCCGGAGTCGATCACGTCCGCGGTCCGCGAGGTCGAGCGCGAGCTGGGCGCCGTGGCCGTCCTTGTCGCCAACGCGGTGGCCTGGCCGGAGATGGGGCCGGAGACGTGGCGGACGCTGAGCGACGGCTTCACCGCGAACGTGACCGGGACGCTGATGCTGGTCGACGCGGTGCTCCCCGGCATGCGGAGCGCAGGGTGGGGGCGGCTGGTGCTGGTCTCGTCCGACGTGGTGGACCAGCCGGTCCCGGCGGGCGTGACGTATCCGGCGGCCAAGGGCGCGCTGGAGACGGCCGCGAAGGTGCTCGCCGTCAGGGAGGCGGGGCACGGCGTGTTCACGAACGTCGTGCGGCCCGGCTTCACCCTCACCGACCGGGTGCTGTCCACGCCGTGGCTCGGGCAGCAGGCCGTGGACGCGGAGGGCGCGAAGACGCCGACGGGCCGGATCTGCACGCCGGAGGACGTGGCCTCGGCGGCGGTCTACCTCGGCTCGGCGGCCAACGGGCACGTCAACGGCGAGATCCTGTCCGTGGCGGGCGGCCGGCACCTGACGCGCTAGGCCTGCCGGCCCCGGTCGGTGGAGCAGGAGGGTCCCGGTCCGTGGAGGGGGCGGGCCGCGGTCAGGGGCGGACCGTCCGGATGATGGCGGTCGCCGTGGCCGTGGCCACCAGCCTGCCGTCGGGGCCGGTCAGCTCGCCCGCGAGGAAGCACACCTCTCTGCCGCGCCGCACGACCCGGCCGCGCCCCACGAACCTCCCGGGGCCGGCCGGGCGGAGGAACTGGACGTGGAGGTCGAGCGTCGGCGCGAACTGGCCGGCCGGCAGCGTGGCGACCAGCGCCGGCCCCATGGTGTCGTCGAGCATCGCGGCCAGGAAGCCGCCCTGGACGACGCCCATGGGGTTGGTGAACCGCTCACCGGCCTCGAACGCCACCTCAAGGGTGCCCTGCTCGGGATCCACCGCGATGAGCTCCCACCCCAGGGTGGCCGCAGCGGGCGCCGGCGGGACGCGTCCCGCGATCATGTCCCAGATCGGCCCGCGCCCGTTGGCGTCCATGTCCATGAGGCGTATCCAACACCGCCCCACCGACATTCTCCGCGGCCCGGGCCGCGGCCCTTCGCGTCGTACGGGACGAAGCCGGCGAGGCCCGCCGCGTTCTCCCGCGCCGGTTCACGCATGGGGGTCCCCTTCGATCGTCAGGAGGGTGCGGGGCTCGGGGGAGTCCGGGGTGAGGACGCCCAGGGTGAGCGGGGAGTCCCCGATCCGCCGCAGCCGCGCGGCCTGGCCGCAGAACAGGGGCCGGCGGTTGCGGTGCCGCATCCGGTGGACCCGGCCGCCGTGCCCCTCCAGCCGGAGCACCTCGGCCAGGGCGAGCGTCATCAGCGGCCCGTGCACCACCAGGCCGGGATAGCCCTCGACGCGCGTGGCGTACGGCCAGTCGTAGTGGATGCGGTGGGGGTTGGACGTCGCCGCGCTGAACCGCATGAGCAGCGCCGGGTCCGTGGCGAGGTCCCAGGCCCACGCGCCCGCCCGGGTGAGGGGCGCGCCGGCGGGGGCCAGGCCGGCCGCCGGTCCGGGCGGGGTCTCCTGCGGCGGTACGGCTTCGCGGCCGCGGTAGACGAGGTCCTGCCGTTCCTCGATCGCGAGCCGGCCGCTCTCGTCGTACAGCCTGGTGGCGACGGCCACGACGACCAGCGGGCCCGAGCGTCCCGGCTTCTCGGCGACCGACTCGACGGACGACTCGCGGCGCACCGTGGAGCCCACCGTGAGCGGGGCGTGGAAGACCACCTCGCCGCCCGCGAACATCCGGCGCGGCAGCTCGACCGGCGGCAGGAACGTCCCGCGCGCCGGGTGGCCGTCCGCGCCCAGCGTGGACGAGCGGGGCCAGCGGGCCAGGGCGAGCCAGTGCCACAGCGGCGGCAGGGCGTCTCCGGGGCCGGCAGGGGGCGTGCCGTCGTCGAACAGGGCCGACAGCGCCGCCACGGGACCCGGATCGACCGTCTCGGTGGTCGTGACCGTGTGCGGCTCCCACCGGTTCACGGGCTCAGGACTCATCGGCGTCCTCTGCGTCGTCGTGTGTCCCGATGACGCCGTCGTCCTTCAGCGTCGCCAGATCGCGGGCGGACAGCCCCAGTTCGGCCCGCAGCACCTCGCCGGTGTGCCGGCCCACCGGCGGCGCCGCGGCCGGGGGCGCCTGCTCGCCGTCCATCAGCACGGGCGAGCCGGGCGCCCAGTGACGGCCGACGCCGGGCTGGAGGAGCTCCGCCATCAGCGGGTTCTCCCGCAGCGCGTCACCGGCGGCGAGGTCGGTGAAGCTCCGGTACGCCGACCACAGCACGCGCGTGGGCCGCAGGGCCGCCTCGGCCTCGGCCAGCGTCCGCGCACCGAACCAGCCCGCGAGCAGCTCGGCCAGCAGCCCGCGGTGCCGGTGGCGCTCGGCCTCCTCGCCGAAGTCCGTCCCGAGCGCGCGGGCCAGCGCCGAGACCGCCTCGGAGAGCCCGGTCGCGGCGACGAGGTCGCGCCAGTGCCGGGCGGTGAGCGCCACGACCATCAGCCGGCCGCCGTCCGAGGTGGCGAAGTCGCGGCCGAACGTCCCGAACACGTGGTTGCCGCAGCGCTCCCGAGGCGTGCCGCTCACCTGAGCCTCGGCGAGGTAGCCGAGGTTCCCGGCGGTCGCCAGGGCGACGTCCTCCAGCGCGACCCGTACCTGCTGCCCCTCGCCCGTCAGCAGCCGGTGCCGTTCGGCGGCCAGCAGCCCGGTCGCCAGGTAGAGCCCGGCGGCGACGTCCCAGGCGGGCACCACGCTGTTGACCGGCCGCGGGTCGCCCTCCGGCCCGGCCAGCAGGGGGAACCCGGTGGCCGCCTGGACGGTGTAGTCCACCGCGGCCCCGCCGTCCCGGCGGCCGGTGAGCAGCACGTGGATCACGTCGGGGCGGCGGGCGCTCAGCCGCTCGTAACCCAGCTCGGGGTATCGCTCGGAGTTGCTGATCACGATCCCGCCGCGGGCCCCTCCGCTGACGATCAGGTCGGCGACGAGCCGGCGTCCCGGCTCGCGCGACAGGTCCACCTCGACGGCGCGCTTGCCCTTGTTCAGCCCCGACCAGTACAGGCTCGTCCCGCTCGCGGAGAGAGGCAGGCGGGTACGGTCGGGCGCTCCGCCGAGCGGCTCGACCCGGATCACGTCCGCGCCGAGCTGGGCCAGCGTCATGCCGCTCAGCGGGGTCGCCACGTACCCGGAGACCTCGATGATCCGCAGGCCGCGCAGCGGCCTCGACCGCCGTCCGGCCGCGGCCTCCGACGCTTCGCCGTCCACTGCCCTGCTCCGCTCCTGACGTGGTCGCTGGCCGGTGCGGCGTGACATGTGCGTTCCTCAGGGACGCCGGGCGGCGTCGTAGTCGCTGCGGTGGGCGTTGATCTCCTGCCGGTGCGCGGTGGCCCACTGGCCGAGGGCGGTGACCGAGTCCAGGAGCGTCGTGCCCAGTTCGGTGAGCGCGTAGTCCACCCGCGGCGGCACGCTCGGGTGGACCGTGCGCGTGACGAGGCCGTCGCGCTCGAGCTGCCGCAACGTGAGGGTGAGCATGCGCTGGGAGATGCCCTTGACGGCGCGGTGGAGCTCGCCGAAGCGCAGCGTGCCGTCCCGGAGCTGCCCGACGACCAGGATGCTCCACTTGTCGCCGATCACCGAGAGGATCTGGAGCACCTGCCGGCAGACGTCCTCCTCCGACTCCTCCTGAGTCACCGTCAAGAGTTACCTCCTTTAGGTGGCCGACAGGAATGTGCCGTCTTGTTCACCGTCCCCATGGTGACAAACATGCTGCTACGCACAAACAGTAAGTACGGAGGTTCTGGGCGTGGCGAAAACACTGTTGATCGTGGGGGCGGGGCCCGGGCTGGGGATGGGGGGCGACAGGCTGGGGCCGGTGGACGTGCTCACCTGCAGTCCGAGCCCCACCGGGCCCATCACCGGAGCCGCGGCCACCACACCGGAGTCCGCCGCCGCGCAGATCGAGCTGCACGTGCTGGGCGCCGTCACGGCCGCCGGCCGGGTGCTGCCCGGCATGCGCGCCCGGGGGGCGGGCACGGTGTCGCTGACCACGGGGGTCTCGTCGGCGGTCCCCGCGCCGTTCCTCGCCAACGTGGGCACTGTGACGATCGCCACCGGCGTCGTGCCCGGCGGCGGGGAGGGCGACCCGGACGCCATCGGCGCCCGCTACCTGCGGATGCACGAGGAGCGCGCCCGGGTCGAGGAGGTCGTGGGAGACCTGGACGCCTTCCGGGCCCTCGTCGCGGAGCGGGCCGGCGCCGACTCCTGAGGCGGGCGCAGGCGGGCTTTCAGGCTGCGGGCGGTTCCGGGTCAGGGCAGGGCGGCGGGCCCCTCTGGGCCGGGGCAGGGCGGCGGGCGTTCCGGGACCGTGGTCAGAGGGCGGCCGCGGCGGCGGCCAGGGCGGTGCCCGCGTCCGGGATCGGCTCGCCGTGCCCGACGCAGGCGACCTTCGCGTCGAGCCGCGCCAGCCGGGCGAACGAGCGCAGCATCTCGGCGCGGTCCAGGTTGAACACCCCGGGCGTCACCTGCCCGCCGACATGCGCCACGGTGTCGCCGGTGAACAGCACCCCCGGCCCGGGCAGGTGGACGGCGACGCTCCCGTCGGTGTGACCGGGTGTGGCGATCACCCGGGCGCCGCCGCCGAACCCGATCACGTCCCCGTCCTCCAGCTCGCGGTCCACGCGGCAGGGCGGCGCGGGCGGCAGCAGGTGGGCGCCCAGGTGGCGGTGCAGGGCGCGCTCCTCGTCGGTGAAGGCCGGCGGCGGGCCCGGCACGTCCCCGCGGATCACCGGGGCCTCCCGCCGATGCGCCATCACGGTCACCTGACCCCAGCCGGCGATCTCGGCCGCCGCGCCGCAGTGATCCTCGTGGAAGTGGGTGAGCACGACCTGCCGCACGTCGTCCGTACGGCGGCCGAGCCGGCGCAGTGCCTCGGCGATGTCCGGCCCTGAGGTGGCGATGCCGGTGTCGACGAGCGTCAGCGCGCCCGCGTCGTCCCACACGTACATCTGCCCGAACTCCAGCACCACCATGTGCAGCTCCGGGCGGATCTCCACGATGTCCACGCCTCTGTCCTTTCACGCATGACCGGGTTCCCAGCGAAGCGGCTCACCGGCAGGGCCGTCCAACAGCGGTCTCGCCCGCATTGACAACCGGTGGTTGTCGGTTCAGGCTCGTCCGTCATGGACGTGGACATCCATGGCCTGCGGGCGTTCGCCGTCGCCGCCGAGGAGCTGCACTTCGGGCGGGCGGCCGTCCGGCTGCACCTCAGCCAGCAGGGGCTGTCGAAACGCATCCGCAGGCTGGAGGACGCGCTCGGGACGCGGCTGTTCGAGCGGACCACGCGCAGCGTGGAGCTGACCGCGGCCGGGCGCCGGTTCCTGCCGCGGGCCGTGGAGGCCGTGGCCGCGTTCGACCGGGCCGTGGACTCCGTGCGGGCCGGCGGCGAGCTGCTGCGCGTGGACGTCTACGACGAGCGGTTCACCCCGTTGCGGATGCTGCGCGAGGCGAGCGCGGCCGAACCGCCGCTGCGGATCGAGCTGAGCATGCGGCAGGGGCTGTCCGCGGCGCTGCCCGCCCTGCGGCGAGGGGAGATCGACGCGGCGTTCGGCCGGGTGCACGACACGCCGCGGCCCTGGCCGGCCGAGCTCGCGTGCCGGCTCGTACGGCTGGAGCCGCTGGACGCGTTCGTGCCCGCGGACCACCTCCTCGCCGGCCGGGCGGTGCTGCGGCCCGCCGACCTGAGGGGGCACGGCATCGCCATGCCGGACCCGGCGGGCGCCGTGGAGTGGCGCGGCTACCTGACGCGGCTGTGCGAGCGGTTCGGCCTGCCGCTCCGCTTCACCGAGCCGGCGATCGGGCAGCGGCACCTGGTCGAGCAGTTCCTCCGGGAGAAGGCCGCGGTGGGGCTGGGGGAGCGGAGCATCGACGCGACCGGCAGCGGGCTGCGCCGCGTCCCGATCGTCGAGCCGGAGATCCTCCTGCCGTGGTGGGTCGTCTGGCGGCGCCGCGATCCACCGGCGCCGCTGCGGACGCTGCTCCGGCGCCTGGGCCGCGGCCCCGCCCTCCCCGCGCCCGCCGACCCGCTGCGGTGGGTGCCCGACGTCGACCACCGGCCCGTGGACGCCTGACCGGCCCCCGCCGGGCGTCACGCGACGTTGATGACCAGCTTGGCCCGGGCGTGCTGGACCTCCATGTGCCGGATCGCCGCGGGCGCCTCGTCCAGCGGGTACGAGCGCTCGATCACCGGGGTGATCTTCCCGGCCTCGGCGAGCTCCCGCAGCGCCGCGAGGTTCTCCCAGCGCGGCGCGGGCCCGACGACCGGGACGAGCCGCTGGCCGACGAACGGCTTCAGCGCCAGCGCCTTGAACAGGAGCCCCATCGCCCCGAGGACACCGCCCGGCTCGCCCCCGCCGGCCAGGAGGAGCGTCCCCGTGGGGGTCACCGCGCGGCGCAGGTCGGTCAGCGTGCGGGTCGCCACCCCGTCGAAGACGACGTCGTAGCGCCGCCCGGTCCGGGTGAAGTCCTCGCGGGTGTAGTCGATCACATGGTCCGCGCCGAGCGACCTGGCCAGGTCGGCGTTGCGGGCGCGGCACACGCCGGTCACCTCCGCTCCCAGCGACGCCGCGACCTGGACGGCGAAGGTCCCCACGCCTCCCGACGCGCCGTTGATGAGCACCCGCTGCCCCGGCTGGACCTGTCCGGCGTCGCGCAGGCCGCCGAGCGCGGTGTTGGCGGCCAGCGGCATCGCCGCCGCCTGCTCGAACGTCAGGTTGGCGGGCTTGAGGTCCACCGCGTCGGAGCGGGCGCACACGTACTCGGCGAACGTCCCGTCGGCCTCCCCGTACACCTCGTCACCGGGACGCAGCCGCGTCACCTCGCGGCCGACGGCCTCCACCCGCCCGGCGAAGTCCCTGCCCCTGATGGGCGTCCTGGGCCGGCGCAGTCCCATGACCACGCGCGGCACGTACGGGTGGCCCCGCATGAAGTGCCAGTCGTAGGCGTTGACCGAGGCGGCGTGGACCCGCACCAGCACCTCGTCGGCGGCGGGCGACGGCTTGTCCACCTCCCTCAGTTCGAGGACACCGGGCGGGCCGTAACGGTCCTGGACGATCGCCTTCATCGGGCCTCCGTGGGCGCGCGAGGGAGGTGCGGCATGGGGGACCGGTTCTGGAGCATCGGTCCCAGCGGCAGCGTAGGCGGGCGGTCGCGGCCCGGGCATCGGGGACGGCCCCCGGGGGGACCCTGGGGGAACCCTGAGGGGGCCTCACCCCTGGCCGCGCGCCTCCGTCTGCCGCTGCGCGGCCAGGGCGCAGGCGGCGTCGACCACGGCCGCGCGGCGGCGGGCGAGGGCGGCCCGCTCGTCGTCCTCGTCCAGCACCAGGCGGCAGAGCTGCGGCACCGCGAAGTTCCACGCCACCAGGCCGAGCAGCGTGAACATCCAGTCCTGCGCGGCGCGGGTGCGCGCCGGCTCGTCCAGGCCGGCGGCGACGCCCGCGCCGACCAGGTCGCGGACATTGCCCCGGTACGCGGCGCGCCGCTCGTCCTCGCCCTGGACCGCTCCGGGACCGTTCTCCAGCGCCTCCCACAGCAGCACCCGGATCAGCTCCGGATGCTCCTGGTACCAGTCGAAGAGCTGCCCGACGGTCTCGCCCAGCGCGTTCGGGTCGATCGAGCTGCTGTGGCACACCTCGTCCGCCTTGGCGCGCACGACCGCGCCGAAGAGCTTCTCCTTGCCGCCGAAGTAGAGGTAGATGGCCTGTTTGTTGGCCTTGGCGGCGGCGGCGATCCGCTCGACCCGCGCCCCGGCCAGGCCGTGGGCGGCGAACTCGTCGGTGGCGGCGTCGAAGATGCGCCGCCGGGTGGCCTCCGCGTCGTAGCTCATGCACTGAATTAAACCATCCGGTTGACTCGCGGGCGGCGGTGTGTGCAGAATGTAAACCAACCGGATGGTTTACTTCTCGTGAGGAGATTACTATGTCCGCTCTTGCTGCCATTCCTGTGCGCTCGCCCCTGCCCGCGGAGCTGGCCGGCTCGACCACCGTCGTCGTCGGCGGCACCTCGGGGATCGGCCTGGCCGCCGCGACCCTGCTGCGCCGCCTCGGCGGCCGGGTGGTGCTGGTCGGCCGCAACCCGGAGAGGCTGGCCGCCGCCGTCGCCCACGTCCGCGAGGAGAAGCCGGCGGAGGGAGAGCCGCTCCTCGGTGAGGCCGTGCTGGGCGTGGCCGCCGACGGGGCCGACGAGGGGGCGCTCGCGGAGGCGTTCGACCTGGCCGGCTCCGTCGACCACGTGCTCGTCACCAGCGGCGGCCTCACCGGGGCCGGCCCCGTCACCGAGGTGTCGGCCGGCGACGTCCGCGCGGCCTTCGAGGAACGGGTGCTGGGCGCCTTCGCCGCCGCTCGCCTGGCCGCCGCGCGGCTCTCCGCGGGCGGCACGATCACGCTGACCTCGGGCACGCACGTCCTTCGCCCCCAGCCCGGCATGGCCGGGCCGCTCGCGGCCGTAGGCGCCGTCGAGACCTTCACCCGCGCGCTCGCCGTCGAGCTGGCTCCCCGCCGGCTGCGGGTGAACGCCGTCCGCTACGGCGTCATCGACACGCCGCTGATGCGCGGCGCCTCGGGGCTGGCCACCGACGCCGCCATGGCCGCCGCCGGGGCCGGCACGCTCCTCGGCAGGTACGGCACGGCGGAGGAGGCCGCGGCCTCCGCGCTCTTCCTCATGGCCAACGCGTACGTCACCGGCCAGGTGATCACCGTGGACGGCGGCCAGAGCCTCGTGTGACGGAAGGCGCGGTGCGGGGCGTCAGCCGTGCTCGCCGGCCCGGCGCACCGCCTCGTCGATGATCTGCTCGGCGCACTCCCGGGGCTCCCATCCCCGGGTGTTGCTGCTCTTGCCGGGCTCCAGATCCTTGTACACGTCGAAGAAGTGGCCGATCTCGTTGAGCACGTACCACTGGACGTCCTCCAGGTCGCGCACGTGCTCGGCGCGCGGGTCACCGGCCGGGACACAGAGGATCTTCGCGTCGGGGCCGTGCTCGTCGGTCATCCAGAACGCCGCGATCGGCCGCGCGCAGATCACGCACCCGGGGAACGTGGGCGTGTCCAGGAGCACCATGGCGTCCAGCGGGTCGCCGTCCTCGGCCAGGGTGCGGGTGACGTAGCCGTAGTCGTAGGGGTAGGCGGTCGAGGTGAACAGCAGCCGGTCCAGCCGGATCCGCTGCTTGGCCTGGTCCATCTCGTACTTGTTGCGTGAGCCCCCGGGCGTCTCCACGACCACGTCGACGCGCATCCCGCACCCCCTTACGGCGCTCCTCCCATGATAAGACGCCCCCTCACGGGCCAGCGGATCGCGCCTGGGGTACCTACCATGAGCGGTATGGACGATCTCCCGGTGTACGACGTGGTGCTCCTCCCGCCACCGGACGTCAACGCCCGCGCCGCCGACCTGAGCCGGAGCTGCGCCGGACCGGTTCCCACGGAGTTCGTCCTACGCGAGGACGGGCCCTATCCGCACATCTCGCTCTTCATGGCCAACCTCACGCCCGGCGGGTGCGCCGACGCCGTCCGGCTGCTGCGCGGCATCGCCGCCCGCACTCCCGCGCTCACCCTGGCGGCCGACCGGTTCGCGGGCAACGAGCACGGCATGTTCGAGCTGTTCTACGTCAAGACGGACGCCGTCACGCGGCTGCAGGAGGACGTCATCGCCGCCCTCGCCCCGCTGCGCACCGGGCTGCGGCGGCTCGACCCGGTCGGCCGGGTGCTCGCCGACCACCGGCTCACCGCCCCGCGGCCCGCCCGCGACAACCTCGACAGCTACGGCTATGACGAGGTGGGCGAGCTGTTCCGCCCGCACGTCACGATCACGCGGTTCCGGGAACGGGCGTGGCGGCCCGAGAACGGGGCGCTGCCGCCGGCCGCGGAGTTCACCGCGACCTACGACACGCTGGCGCTCTGCGTGATGGGCGAGCACGGCACCTGCACGGAGCTGGTGGAGACGTTCGCCCTGGCCGCCGACCCGGCGCCGGTGGCGCCGTAGCGCGCCGGCGGGACTCCTCGACGGAGAACGGGCCCCTTCGCGGAGAAGGGGCCCGGTCGTCACGAGAGGCGCCGAAGGCGGTTCACGAAAGGGGGATGACGTCGGACGGCACGACGCGCAGCCGGCCGCCCGCCCTCTCGGTACGGAACGTGACGTCCGCGCGGCCCTGTCCGGATCTGATCGTCGCGGTGAGGGCGCCGGTGACGGTCACCCTGTCGCCGGTGATCAATGTCACCGTACGGACTGCGGCGGCCGGGCTCGCGGCGGCCGGGGCCGGTGAAGGGGATGCGGCCGAGGCCGGTAAGGAGGGGAGCATCGCGGCGGCGCGGATCAGGGCCCCCGCCCCCTTCGTTCTGTCGCCCACTCTGTGTCGCTCCGGATCATCGACAGTGGATCACTGGTGTCCACCGATGCCGGAGAATTCCTTCACCGCCCGACCGCGCGCCGGGCGGCCGGTCAGCCCGGAAGCGTGCCGGACAGGGCGGCGACCGTGGTGGCCACCTCGCCGGGGAGGGCCGACAGCCGGTGCAGCGGCGCCTCCAGCGGCGTCAGCCCCTCCGCCCACGGGGCCGCCTGCCGGATCAGCGCGCGGGCCTCGTTCTTGGTGAGGGTGGCGCCCTGCTCCCTGGCCAGGGCGATGAGCGCCTCGCGCCAGGTGTTGGCCAGCCGGCCGTGGGCGTTGTCGAGGATCCGCCGCAGCACCGCCCGCGCCGCGTCCTCCGGCTGCGGCCGCCGCGTGGCCTCCACGGTGTCGCCCGTGACCGTCGCCGCGTACACCTCCGACAGGAAGCCGGGCAGCGGGCCGGGCGGCCCGGTGAGGACGGCCCGCACGTGCTCGGCCCGGGTGGCCAGGAGCAGCCGCGGCAGCGCCGCCTCGAGACCGGGCGGCACCGCGACGGCCACCCGGCGGACTGCCGCGGCGTACGGCTTGGCCAGCCAGGTGGTGAGCCTGACCCGTGGCTGCGGCAGCTCCTTGGGCCAGTCGCCCACCAGCAGGTCGGCTCCCTCCGCGGCCTCGGCCGGCACCGGGGAGGCGGGAGCGGCCGACTCGACCGACTGCGGGCCCTGGGTGTAGATGGCGGTCGAGAGCCGCTCGACGCGCGCGGCCACGGCGGGCCGGGTGCGGGAGGTGGGCCGCAGGACGTACAGGTCGGCGGCCGAGCCGATGGCCTCCGCGCCGTCGTAGCGGTTGAAGTCGGGGTAGATCGCCTCGTTGACGAGGTTGAGCGCGGCCAGCGCCCCCTGCACCTTCAGCGCCAGCGCGGGCGTGCGCTCACTCGCGCCGTACGCGAGCAGCACCCGCCCGTCGGGTTTGAGCCCCTCCAGGGCGCGCGCCACGAACAGCCCCACCCCGTCCGGCGTGTACGGCGGGTCGGTGAGGGCCAGGTCGTGGTCCAGGGCGGACGGCGGCAGGCCGAGCCGCAGGTCGGCCCAGCGGGTACGCACCCCGAGTCCCTGCGCGTCGATGTGGCGCAGGATGCGCTCGTCGATGTCGACGACCGTGACGTCCGTCTCGGGGTGGACGAGCTTGACGGCCAGCGAGGTCAGGTCGTGGTCGCCGACGCACAGCAGCCGCGCCCCGGGCAGCCAGAACCGGGCGCCGAGCAGCAGCGCCCGCCGCAGCACGGTCTCGGGCGTGGCCGCGACGTGGTCGAGCGCCTGACGCGAGCGCGGTCCGGAGGCGACGAACCCGGTCAGGCGCTCCAGCGCGTGCTCGTAGTGGGGCAGCAGGTGGGCGACCGGGTCGGCGGGCGGCGGGGCCATGGCCAGCAGGTCCTGGTAGGCGGGGGAGTCGGCGAGCGGCACCCGGAACCGGTCGCCGGAGCGCTCCAGCCGCACCTCGCGCAGCAGCGCCTCGGCGGTGCGCCGCGAGGTGGCCGTCTCGCGCACCAGGTCGGCCAGGGTCCACCACTGGCCGTCGCACAGGAGCGTGAGGGCGTGCCTGAGCCGCCTGCTGTCCACCCCGGCCTCGCTGAGCAGCCGCTCCAGCCCGTCACGGTCCATGACTGCACCCTATCGGCCTCCGTGCACGGGAATTCGGTCATGGTTTACGGTGTTGCGCCAGTGGAAATGCCCAGCTCCAGATAGGGGCAATGTTCGCAATGCGGACAGAGCGGGCACCATATGAGATGGGTGCGGTAACCTCTACGCACAACGCAGCAGGGCCAACGTCGTCCCCGCCTGTTGAGCAGTTCTGAACAGACGATGACGACGGGAGGGATTCAATGCCTGCTGCCCACCTCGGGTTCCCCGAGCCCCAGGGCCTCTACCACCCCGCCAACGAGCATGACGCCTGCGGTGTGGCCATGGTGGCCGACGTCGCCGGCCGCCGTGGTCACGGGATCGTGGTGAAGGCGCTGACGGCCCTGCTCAATCTCGACCACCGGGGGGCCAAGGGTAGCGAGCCGGACACCGGCGACGGAGCCGGCATCCTCACGCAGATCCCGGACGCCTTTCTGCGCGCGAACGTGCCCTTCGAGCTGCCCGAGGCCGGGCGCTACGCCGCCGGCATGGCGTTCCTGCCGGCCGGCGAGGAGGAGCGCGCCGCCGCCGTGCGGCTGATCGAGGAGATCGCGGCCGAGGAGAGCCTGACCGTGCTCGGCTGGCGCGAGGTGCCGGTCGACCGGGCCCTGCCGGGCCCCAGCGCGCGGGCGGTCATGCCGCACTTCGCGCAACTGTTCGTCGCCGGCCCGGCCGGCGAGTCGGGCGTGGAGCTCGACCGGCTGGCCTTCTGCCTGCGCAAGCGCGCCGAGCACGAGGCCCGCGTCTACTTCCCGTCGCTGAGCGCCCGGACGATCGTCTACAAGGGCATGCTCACCCCGGAGCAGGTCGAGCCGTTCTTCCCCGACCTGAGCGACGAGCGGTACGAGACGGCCATCGCGCTGGTCCACTCCCGCTTCTCCACCAACACCTTCCCGAGCTGGCCGCTGGCCCACCCGTACCGCTACATCGCCCACAACGGCGAGATCAACACGGTCAAGGGCAACCGCAACTGGATGCGCGCCCGCGAGGCGATGCTGGCCTCCGCCCACATCCCGGGCGACATCTCGCGGCTCTTCCCGATCTGCGACCCGGACGGCAGCGACACCGCCAGCTTCGACGAGGCCCTGGAGCTCCTGCACATCGGCGGCCGGAGCCTCCCGCACGCGGTGCTCATGATGATCCCCGAGGCGTGGGAGAACCACACCGAGATGGACCCGGCCCGCCGGGCCTTCTACGAGTTCCACTCCTCGATGATGGAGGCCTGGGACGGCCCCGCCTCGATCACCTTCACCGACGGCACGCTCGCCGGCGCCGTCCTCGACCGCAACGGCCTGCGCCCCGGCCGCTTCTGGGTGACCGGCGACGGCCTCGTCGTGCTGGCCTCCGAGGCGGGCGTGCTCGACTTCGCCCCCGAAGACGTGGTCCGCAAGGGCCGCCTGCAGCCCGGCCGGATGTTCCTCATCGACACCGCCCGCGGCAAGATCATCGAGGACGACGAGATCAAGGCAGAGCTCGCCGCCGAGCTGCCGTACGAGGACTGGCTGCACGCCGGCCTGGTCCGCTTCGAGGAGCTGCCCGCGCGCCAGCGGGAGATCCCCAGCCACGAGGCGCTGATCAAGCGCCAGCAGACCTTCGGCTACACCGAGGAGGAGCTGCGCATCATCCTGAGCCCGATGGCGAAGACCGGTGCCGAGCCGATCGGCTCGATGGGCACCGACACGCCCGTCGCCGTGCTCAGCGAGAAGCCGCGGCTGCTGTTCGACTACTTCACGCAGCTGTTCGCGCAGGTCACCAACCCGCCGCTGGACGCCATCCGCGAGGAGCTGGTCACCTCGCTGGCCAGCGTGCTCGGCCCCGAGGGCAACCTGCTCGACCCCGGCCCCACCTCCTGCCGCCAGCTCGTCCTGCCGTACCCGGTGATCGACAACGACGAGCTCGCGAAGATCATCCACATCAACGACGAGGGCGACCTGCCCGGCTTCCACCCGCACGTCGTCTCCGGCCTCTACCAGGTCGCGGGCGGCGGCGAGGCGCTGCTCCACCGCCTGGAGGAGATCCGCGCCGAGGTGTCCGAGGCGATCGCGGACGGCGCGCGGATCATCGTGCTGTCCGACCGCGGCTCCTCCGCCGAGCTCGCCCCGATCCCGTCGCTGCTGCTGACCGGCGCGGTCCACCACCACCTGATCCAGGAGAAGACCCGCACCAAGATCGGTCTGGTCATCGAGACCGGCGAGGCCCGCGAGTGCCACCACATGGCGCTGCTCATCGGCTACGGCGCCGGCGCGGTCAACCCGTACCTCGCGATCGAGACCGTCGAGGACCTCGTCGACACCGGCGTCCTGCCGGCCGACAAGCGCAAGGCCGTCCGCAACCTCATCAAGGCGTACGGCAAGGGCGTCATCAAGGTCATGTCCAAGATGGGCGTCTCGACCGTGGCCTCCTACACCGGCGCGCAGATCTTCGAGGCGCTCGGCCTGAGCCAGCAGGTCATCGACTCCTGCTTCACCGGCACCACCTCCCGGCTCGGCGGCGTCGGCTTCGACGTGCTGGCCCGCGAGGTCGCCGAGCGGCACCGCCACGCCTACCCGCGCGTGCCCAACGCGCACCGCAGCCTCCAGATCGGCGGCGAGTACCAGTGGCGGCGCGAGGGCGAGCCGCACCTGTTCAACCCCGAGACCGTCTTCAAGCTCCAGCACGCCACCAGGACCCGCCGCTACGAGATCTTCAAGGAGTACACCGACCTGGTGGACTCCCAGTCCGAGCGGCTCATGACCCTGCGCGGCCTGTTCAAGCTCAGGACGGACCGGACGCCGATCCCCATCGAGGAGGTCGAGCCGGTCTCCGAGATCGTCAAGCGGTTCTCCACGGGCGCGATGTCGTACGGCTCGATCTCGCGCGAGGCGCACGAGACGCTCGCCATCGCGATGAACCGCCTGGGCGGCAAGTCCAACACCGGCGAGGGCGGCGAGGACCCCGAGCGCCTGTACGACCCCGAGCGCAGGTCGGCCATCAAGCAGGTGGCCTCCGGCCGGTTCGGCGTCACCAGCGAGTACCTCGTCAACGCCGCCGACCTGCAGATCAAGATGGCGCAGGGCGCCAAGCCCGGCGAGGGCGGCCAGCTGCCCGGCCACAAGGTCTACCCGTGGGTGGCCAAGACCCGGCACTCCACGCCCGGCGTCGGCCTCATCTCGCCGCCGCCGCACCACGACATCTACTCGATCGAGGACCTCGCCCAGCTCATCCACGACCTGAAGAACTCCAACCCCGAGGCGCGCGTGCACGTCAAGCTCGTCGCCGAGGTCGGGGTCGGCACGGTCGCGGCGGGCGTGTCCAAGGCGCACGCCGACGTGGTGCTCATCTCCGGGCACGACGGCGGCACCGGCGCCTCCCCGCTGACCTCGCTCAAGCACGCGGGCGCCCCCTGGGAGCTCGGCCTGGCCGAGACCCAGCAGACGCTGCTGCTCAACGGGCTGCGCGACCGCATCGTCGTGCAGGTCGACGGCCAGCTCAAGACCGGCCGCGACGTCGTCATCGCCGCCCTGCTCGGCGCCGAGGAGTACGGCTTCGCCACCGCTCCGCTCGTCGTGTCCGGCTGCGTGATGATGCGGGTCTGCCACCTCGACACCTGCCCCGTGGGCGTCGCCACGCAGAACCCCGAGCTGCGCAAGCGCTTCAGCGGCAAGCCCGAGTTCGTGGTGAACTTCTTCGAGTTCATCGCCGAGGAGATCCGCGAGTACCTCGCCCAGCTCGGCTTCCGCTCGCTGGACGAGGCCATCGGCCACGTCGAGCTGCTCGACGTGTCGGCGGCCGAGAACCACTGGAAGGCGAACGGGCTGGACCTGTCGCCGATCCTGCACCGGCCCGAGCTGCCCGAGGGCACCCCGCTGCGCCGCACGATCGAGCAGGACCACGGCCTGCGGCACGCCCTCGACAACACGCTCATCCAGCTCGCCGAGGGCGCGCTCAAGGACGGCACGCCGGTCACGCTGGAGCTGCCCATCCGCAACGTCAACCGCACGGTCGGCACCATGCTCGGCCACCAGGTGACCAAGCGGTACGGCGGAGCCGGCCTGCCCGACAACACGATCGACATCTCGTTCACCGGCTCGGCCGGCAACTCGTTCGGCGCGTTCCTGCCGCGCGGCGTCACGCTGCGGCTGACCGGCGACGCCAACGACTACCTCGGCAAGGGCCTGTCCGGCGGCCGTCTCACGGTCCGCCCGCACGACGAGGCTCCGCTCGACGGCCACATCATCGCCGGCAACGTCGCCCTGTACGGCGCGACCTCCGGCGAGGTGTTCGTCCGCGGCGTCGTCGGCGAGCGGTTCTGCGTGCGCAACTCCGGCGCCACCGCCGTCGTCGAGGGCGTCGGCGACCACGGCTGCGAGTACATGACCGGCGGCCGGGCCGTCGTCCTCGGACCCACCGGCCGCAACTTCGCGGCCGGCATGTCCGGCGGCGTCGCCTACCTGCTCGACCTGCGGCCCGAGCGGGTCAACCGCGAGATGGTCGCCATCGAGGAGCTCACCGAGGAGGATGCCGAGTTCCTGCGCGAGACGGTCGAGAAGCACTTCGCCGAGACCGGCTCACCGGCGGCCAAGGAGCTGCTCGCCGACTGGCAGTCCGCGCTCGGCCGGTTCGGCAAGATCATGCCGACCGACTACAAGAGGGTCCTGCGGGCGGCCGAGGCCGCCCGCATCGAGGGCCGTGACGTCGACGAGGCCGTCATGTCGGCCGCGGTTCAGGGTTAAGGGAGGCGTAACCGATGGCCGACCCCAAGGGGTTTCTCACGTACGACCGCGAGCTGCCGGCACGCCGTCCCGTGGACGTCCGCATCAGCGACTGGCAGGAGGTCTACCAGGACTTCCCGCAGGAGAAGCTGACCAAGCAGGCGGCCCGCTGCATGGACTGCGGCATCCCGTTCTGCCACAACGGCTGCCCGCTCGGCAACCTCATCCCCGAGTGGAACGACCTCGTCTACCGCACCGACTGGCGCGAGGCGATCGAGCGGCTGCACGCCACCAACAACTTCCCGGAGTTCACCGGCCGGCTCTGCCCCGCCCCGTGCGAGGCGGCGTGCGTGCTCGGCATCAACTCCGACCCGGTGGCGATCAAGCGGGTCGAGGTCGAGATCATCGACCGCGCGTTCGCCGAGGGCTGGGTGACGCCGCAGCCGCCGGCCCGCAAGACCGGCAAGCGCGTCGCCGTGGTCGGCTCCGGCCCCGCCGGGCTGGCCGCCGCCCAACAGCTCACCCGCGCCGGGCATGACGTGGTGGTCTTCGAGCGGGCCGACCGCATCGGCGGCCTGCTGCGCTACGGCATCCCCGAGTTCAAGATGGAGAAGCGGCACATCGACCGCCGGCTCGCCCAGATGCGGGCCGAGGGCACCGAGTTCCGCACCGGCGTCAACGTCGGCGTGGACGTCACGGCCGCCCAGCTGCGCGAGCAGTTCGACGCGGTCGTGCTGTCGGGCGGGGCCACCCAGTGGCGCGACCTGCCCGTCCCCGGCCGCGAGCTGAACGGCGTCCACCAGGCGATGGAGTACCTGCCGCTGTCCAACAAGGTGCAGGAGGGCGACCTCGCCGAGTCGCCCATCACGGCCGCGGGCAAGCACGTCGTGGTCATCGGCGGCGGCGACACCGGCGCCGACTGCATCGGCACCGCCATCCGCCAGGGCGCCCTCTCGGTCACCCAGCTGGAGATCATGCCGAGGCCGCCGGCGTCGCGGCCGGGCAGCCAGCCGTGGCCCACGTTCCCCATCCTGTTCAAGATGGAGAGCGCGCACGAGGAGCTCGCGGACGGCGGCGGCGACCGGGTCTACGCCGTCTCCACCACCGAGTTCGTCGGCGACGAGGCCGGCAACGTCCGCGCGCTGCGCCTGGTCGAGGTCGAGGGGCCGCAGAACGGCTTCAAGCCGATCCCCGGCTCCGAGCGGGAGATCCCGGCCGAGCTGGTCACCCTCTCCATGGGCTTCGTCGGCCCGGAGAAGGGCGCCCTGCTGGAGGACCTCGCCGAGGCCGCGGGCGACGGCTTCTACGACGGCCGGGGCAACGTCACGCGCGACAAGACGTACATGTCGAAGGTGGACGGCGTCTTCGTGGCGGGCGACATCGGCCGCGGCCAGTCGCTGATCGTCTGGGCCATCGCCGAGGGCCGCGCCGCGGCCTCCGGCGTCGACCGGTACCTGACGGGGGAGACCGCGCTGCCGTACCCGATCCTGCCGACGGCGCGCCCGCTCGTCTGACGCGCCGTCCCGAACGAGGAGCGCCCGCCCGGAACGTGTTCCGGGCGG
>NZ_JBFAIA010000067.1:0-40013 GCF_040654455.1 Nonomuraea sp. NPDC050691 | reverse complement strand
CCACCACCGTCCAGGCGCCGCTGCCGCAGCGGCCCCGCCGCGAGCCCGCCGCCCCCGTCCCCGCCCCCACGGCCGGCCTGGCCGACCTGGTCGAGCCGGTGCAGCCCCGTCCCGCCCCGTCGGCGTCCGACCTGGCCGACCAGCGCACGGTGACGTTCTCGGCCCCGCCGGCCGACGTGATGAGCATCCTCGGGGCGGGCGCCAAGCCGGTGCTCGCCAACCGTCCCGACCCGCTGCCCTCCGGCTCCCTGTCGACCAACGGGGCGCCGTCCACCAGCGGCTCCTTCCCGGCCGTGGGCGCCACGGGCTCCCTGTCCAGCAACGGCGTGAGCGCCGGCCCGCTGTCCACCACCGGCCCGGTGACCGGCTCGTTCGCCGCCGGCGGCGCGTTCAGCCCGGTGAGCAGCGGCTCCTTCCCCGCCACGCCCGTCGCCCCGATCCACGGGGCGCCGACGAGCGACCCGTTCCCGGCGACCTACAACGGCGCCGACGCGCTCGACGCCACCTGGACCACCCCGGCCGCCCCGGCCACGCCGTCCGCCTCCGGCTCCTGGCCGGCGCACGACATCCTCGACGACTCCCCGGCTCCGGCGCCCGTCACCGGTCCTTCCGGGTCGTGGCCGGCGTTCGAGCCGCAGCAGCCCGCCGGCTCCTACCCGGCGTCGTACGAGGTGCGCTCCGGCTGGGCCGTGGCCGACGACACCGACCCGCTGACCGCCCCCTCCCCGGCGACGGGTGTCCCGACCGCTCCGGCGCGGGCGGTCTCGCCCCACGACGACGTGCTGTCGGCGCCGCCCGCCGCGCAGTCCGTCGCGTACGAGACGGGTGACTTCGCCTCCGCGGCCGGTCAGCCCGGCTGGCCCGAGTCGCCGTCCACCGGCGGCACGGGCGGCTGGCCGACCTACAACGAGATGTACGGCAAGTCCGAGGGCCGGCGTCCGGGCCAGAACGGCGGTGGCCGTGGCCGTCGCCGGGCCACGCCCGAGCAGCCGGACTTCCCCGACCACTACCGCTGATCCCCGCCCGGGGCCGTCCGTCTCTCCACGGCCCCGGCAGTGCCCGCCCACGGGGCTCCGAGAGTGCGGGCGGCCGCTGTCGCAGCCAGGCGCGCCGCCGTACCAGCCCTGGATTCCGTAAAACCCGGTGACGACCCTGAAGCCCCGCCCCGGCGGGGCATTAGGGTTTGCGGCATGACCGGCGACACTCACAGTAACGTGCTGAGGACTCTCAGGTACGACGTGCCTGCCTCGCTCGTGGTCTTCCTCGTCGCGGTGCCCCTGTCCCTGGGCATCGCGATGGCCTCGGGTGCCCCCCTCGCCGCAGGACTCGTAGCCGCCGTCGTGGGCGGCGTCGTGGCCGGAGCGCTCGGCGGCTCCGTCGTCCAGGTGAGCGGGCCCGCCGCCGGCCTCTCGCTGGTGGTGGCGGACCTCGTCCAGACGTACGGCTGGCGGGCCACCTGCATGATCACACTCCTGGCCGGGGCGGTCCAGCTCGTGCTGGGCCTGCTGCGGGCGGCCCGGGCGGCGCTGGCCGTCTCCCCGGCCGTGATCCACGGCATGCTGGCGGGCGTCGGCGTGGTGATCGCGCTGTCCCAGCTGCACATCGTGCTCGGCGGCAGCCCGCAACGCTCGGCCCTGGCCAACCTCATGGAGCTGCCCGCGCAGGTGGCCTCGATGCACGGTCACACCGTGGCGGTCGGGCTGCTCACGATCGCGGTCCTCGCCCTGTGGACGCGGCTGCCGAAGCAGATCAAGGTGGTGCCCGCCCCGCTCGCGGCGCTGCTCGTCGCCGCCGTCGTCGCGTGGGCGTTCCAGTGGGACGTCACCCGGGTCGACCTGTCGGGAAGCCTGGGCACGTGGGCGTTCCCGGTTCTGCCGCAGGGCGACTGGCACGAGATCGTGGCCGCCGTGCTGCTGGTGGCGCTGCTCGCGGGCGTCGAGTCGCTGCTGTGCTCCGTGGCGGTCGACGGCATGCACGCGGGGCCGCGAGCCGACCTCGACCAGGAGCTGACCGGCCAGGGCGCGGCCAACATGGTCTCCGGCGCGCTCGGCGGCCTGCCGGTGGCCGGGGTGATCGTCCGCAGCACCGCCAACGTCCAGGCGGGAGCCCGCAGCCGCTCGTCGACGGTCCTGCACGGGATGTGGGTGCTGATGTTCGCGCTGGGGTTCGGCTGGACGATCCGGCTCATCCCCATGGAGGCGCTGGCGGCGCTGCTGGTGTTCATCGGCGTGCAGATGGTCAACCTCGGCCACGTCCGCAAGGTCCACGGCCACGGCGAGGTGCCGGTCTACGTCGTCACCATGCTCGCGGTCATCGTGCTCGGCCTGGCCGAGGGTGTGGTGGCGGGCCTCGCGCTGGCCGCGGTGCTCGCGCTGCGGCGGCTGACGTGGGTCACGGTCAAGACGCACGAGCCGGTCGACGACGGGCGGTGGCACGTGTCGATCAGCGGGTCGCTGACGTTCCTGGGGGTGCCGCGGCTGACCCACGAGCTGCGCGCCATCCCGCCGCGGGCGGCCGTGGACCTCGACCTCAACATCGACTTCATGGACAACGCCGCCTTCGAGGCCATCCACTCCTGGCGGCTCAACCACGAGCGGTCTGGTGGCACGGTGGACATCGACGAGTTGCACGACGAGTGGTACGCGCTGTCCGCGAGCGGCGCCCGCACCTACCAGGCCAAGAAGCCGCCCGCGGCGCCCGACCGGTGGTGGCTGCCGTGGGCGCACCGGCACCACCGGCCCGCCCGTCCCCCGGCCGAGCCGTCGTCGGAGCCGCCGGTGGGGCCGCCCGACCGGCCCGAGTGCCGGCTGACGGCGGGCGCGCGGGAGTTCCACCGGCGTACGGCGCCGCTGGTGCGGCCCATCCTCACGGAACTGGCCCACAAGCAGCAGCCGTCGCACCTGTTCATCACGTGCGCCGACTCGCGGGTCGTGCCGAGCCTGATCACGGCGAGCGGGCCGGGCGACCTGTTCACGGTCCGCAACATCGGCAACCTGGTGCCCCGCCGGGGCGCCGAGCCGCACGACGACTCGGTGGTGGCGGCCATCGAGTACGCCACGCAGGTGCTGGGCGTCCACACGATCACCGTGTGCGGGCATTCGGGGTGCGGGGCGATGGCCGGGCTGCTGAGCGGCGGCGTGAAGGCCGGCAGCCTGCCGGGGATGCGGCGCTGGCTGCGGCACGGCCACCACAGCCTGGCCAGGTTCATCGAGAACGCCGACGGCCCCCTCGACTCGCGGGCGCTCGACCAGCTCTGCCGGATCAACGTGCAGCAGCAGCTCGAGAACCTCCGCACCCACCGCAAGGTGGACGAGCAGGTACGGGCGGGACGGCTGGAGCTGGTCGGGCTGTACTTCGACATCGGCTCGGCCCGGGTGCAGATGCTGCCGCCGCTGCCGTCCACGGTGTCGGTGAAGATCTGACCCAGGCTCCCGCAAGTCACCTCGCGTGGCGCAGGTCCTCACTGCCAGGGGCCGAGAGGGGCGGGGGCGCGTTCTCCGTCCCTCGCCGCGCGTAGAGGGCGGCCCAGGCGTCGTCGCCCATGCGCAGGACCTTGACGCCGAGCCGGCCGAGCCCGGCGACGGGGATGATCCACAGCACCACGGTCGCCGGGCCGTAGTCGACCGCGAAGGCGCCGAGGTAGCCGACGGCGACCGTCACCGGCACCCACCAGCCGGAGAACCCGGACCGCCACACGGCGACGGTCAGGAGCGGCAGGCCGATGAGGCCGAGGGGTGCCCACGGCAGCTGGAACCCGATGATCACGCCGGGCAGGTCGAGCATCTCGTCGAGGATCTTCTGCGCCTGCTCCGGCGGGTAGTGCCGGCCGAGCCACCACTCGACGGGGTCGCTCATGAGCAGGGCCGACAGGTTGAGGTAGCCGATCACCGTCATGGCGCCGGCGACGTGACCGAGCCGGGTCGCCCGCTGCCGGGTGAGATGGACGAGGCCGATGGCGGCCACGGCCATGAGCATCCAGCTCCAGTGGTAGAGGGCGGACTCGGTCTGGGCGAGGGCGGGGTTGTAGCCGTAGCTGACCGCCTCACGGTCGTCGCCCCAGGTGCCGGGGTCGACGATGACCGCCACCGCCTGGAACAGGGGGGCGGCGATGAGCAGGGTGCCCGCCGCGAGGCGGCGGAAGGTCACGTGGTCGTTCAACACGCCGCCGACGGTAGGCGGCGAGAGCCCACTCCGTCGTCCACCGGCCGAGTGACGGCCCCTCACCCTGGCGACGGAGCCGGCCGCCGGAGGTGAGCCCGTCCACCCGTTCGGCGGGTTCATCCGCGCAGCAGCAGGTGGCCTCGGCCCGTGCCCGAGCCCTGGTGGTGGCCGTCACGGGAGTCTGACCTCGGCGAAGACCGGCCGGTGATCGGTGTGCCGCAACTCCAGCACGCGGAAGTCTCGCACCGCCATCCGCGAGTCCGCCAGCACGTGGTCGATCGTCACCCCGGGCAGCCGCCAGGTACGGCCCAGGGCCTGCGGCCAGGTGGCCGTGAATCCGCGTCCCATGACGTCGGCCGCGTCCGATATCCGGATTCCAGCAGCTCACGCATCGGCAGGTGGTCGAGCGTGGCGTTGAAGTCCCCCGCCAGCAGCTGCAACTGCCCGCGGCCTCGCGGCAGCGCGTCGAGGCCACCCTGCCAGCACGGTTGCCGGCCGACGCGCTTGGGCGCGCACGGGTGCACGGAGACGATCTCCACACGGTCCCCGCCGGGATGTGCGAGCCACGCCCTGGCCTGCCCGAACGCACCCACCTTGATCATCTCTCCGGCCGTCAGAGGATGCCTCGCGTACACGGCGGACCCGCCCACCCCCGGCAACGGGCGCGTGACGGCGTGCGGCAACCGCTCGCGCACCCCCGCCTCCTCCAGCCGCCGCATGGCGTCCTGGGTGAGCTCCTGCAACGTCAGCACGTCCGGCCGTACCTGGCCGATCAGGGCCATCAGCTGGCCCGTGTCCGCCTGGCCCATCATCAGGTTGGCCGCCAGCACCCGCAACACCGGCCCGTCCGCCGCCGGGTTGCCGTCGGCGATGGCCCGGGGCACGACGACGATTCCCAAGGCCATCACGGCCGCGATCCCTGCCGCCCCCGCCGCGCGCCGCCTCAGCATCCACGCCAGCGCCACGCCGGCCACCGCTCCGGCCGCCGCGTACGGCGTGTACGCCACCATCGGCACCCACGGCCAGTCCGGCTCGAACCCGCTCAGCCGCACCAGCGCCCACCCGGCGAACGGGACAACGGCGATCCAGCTCATCCATGTACGCACACCTCTGTATCGCCGCGAAGCCTGATAGGCGTTCACGCGCGGCTGTGAAGCGCTCGCACGACGTCCGGTGTTGACCATGTACGCGAGGCACGGGGGTATCACCAGCGCGCCGTGACCCTCGGCGAGTTGGCCCTACCGGTCGACTTCACCGCCATGCTCCGCCTGGAACGAGCTTCTCAACCGGTTGTGCCCACGAGCTTGCACCGTCCGGGACTGTCATTGTCGGCGGGATTGCAGGTTCTGCAGCAACCGAAACGACCTCGAACTCGATCGCGCGCATCTCGCTGTACGCCACGAGGCCCTCAAGTGATGAATCTACGGTCTCAAAGACCGTAGATTCATCACCGCCCTTGATCGTTTCGGTGGCGGCTCGCTAGGGTTGGTCGCCTTTGTTCGGATCCTGTCCGCTCGCGCCCTGGGGATCGTTCGTGCGCCGCTGTCGTTTCGGCACAATCGCCGCGCTGTTCGCCGCCATCTATGTGGCCGCGGTCATCGGGTCCGGCGCCCTCGCGCTGGCCACCGGCGACCCCACGCTCCTGCGCGAGATCGTCACCGGCGGCTGGGACCCGGACTTCGTGCCCTACACCTGGTGGGTGGAGCTCCTCATGGTCGCCGGAGGAGTCCTGCAGGGCTGGGCCTACTGGCAGGTGCTGCGCGGGCGGCCGGCCGGCACGGCGGCGGTCAACGACAGGCCGGTCCGGCTGTTACGGGCAGCCCTGTACCTCAGCGTCGCCTGCACGCTGCTGTACCGGCTGCCGATCCCGTACCCGTGGTGGTCGGGCCTGCCCTCCGACCTGCTCAGCTTCGCCGTCGTCGGGCTGTTCTTCGTGGTCCTCGCGGGGGCCCTGCCTCGATGGCTGCGGCTGCTCGGGGGCGTGGCCGGGCTGGCGAGCGCCGCCATGGGCGTGGCCTCCACCGTCGCCTACGGCCTCGGCCAGTACTCCGTCGTGCAGTTCGTCTCTCCGTACCAGCTCGGCAACACCGTCTACCTGCTGTGGCTGGTGCCGGTCCTGGCCGGCCAGGCCAGGGACGCGCGCTGGAGGCGAGGCACCGTGCGGACGGGCGGGGCCGCGGCGGCGCTGTCACTGCTGTCGTCGGGAGGTCATTCGATCGTCGCGTTCGGCGGTACGGACGTCGACTACGACCTGGTGCTGCTCATGGTCCTGAGCGTCCTGGGGGTCTTCGGGACGGTGTGGCAGGCCCGCTCCGCCCACGACCTGGGCAGCCCGACCCCGATACTGTCTCCGGCGCCTCCGGTACGGCTCGCACCTGTGCGGCCGTGGCCCCTCGCCGCCATGGCCATGGTGCCCCCTCTGATCCCCGCGGCCGTCAACCTCGCGGACGGCATGCCCGTGTGGACCGGCCCCAGGGGCGCGGTCGACGACTTCTTCCACGGGTACGTCAGCTACCCGGCGACGGTGCTCTGGGTCGCCGTGGACATGCTCATCGGAGTCGGCGCCCCTGCCGCCCTGGTCCTGGTCGCGATCGTCCGCAGGACCAGGCGGCTGCTGCGTGTCACGATGCTGATCTTGACCCTCGCCGCGGCGGCAGGCGTCGTCACCTCGCTCACCACGAAGTCCGAAGCGGACTGGCAGCTCATCCCCGAGATGGTCGACCGGCGGCTGGCTCTGTACCCGGATGGGCTGTTCGACCGCAACGAGAAGGGCGACGTTCTCTTCGGGCTTTCCCCGCTGTGGTACAGCGCCGCGCTTGCCGCCTCCGCCCTCATCTTGCTCGTCCTGTACGGCGCCCCGCCCGCCGCCCGCCTGCGCCACCACGTGCTCGTGACGGCGCTGGCCACCTCCGTGGCCCTGTGCTTCTTGCCGGCCGCCGACCAGTCACGCGGCCCGGTCACCACGGCCGAGGACTGCTCGCCTCCCGAGCCATGGGACGTGGACGGCAGGCCCGTGGAACCTCCGCCGCAGACTGGCTCACGCGCCTTCATCTGCGCCGTACGCCGGCAGAACGCGCTCGCGTTCGCCGCCACCACGCCCGACCAGGTGCTGCTCGCCCACGGCCGTCGCCTGTGCGCCGTCTACACCCGCAACGACCCACGCGAGCTGGCCCGCCTGCGGGAGGTGGAAGGGGTGTACGCCGGCAACCTGAGCGGGCTGCTCGCCGGGATCTGCCCGGCCGCGAAGGCAAAGGTCACGGCGAAAGCAGCCGCCGACAATCGCGAGTTCGAGGAGTTCGTGGCCGAGGAGCAACACAAATGCGACGCCACCCCGCGTCACCGTCCCCTCATCAAGCCCGCCAAGGCGATCCGCCTGAAGGAGCCGGAGTGGCCCGAGGCGGGGTTGGAGCTGTACGACGAATTCGCCGGCGAGGGCAAGAGCGCAGCCGCCGGCCCGGTCACCGCCGGGCCAGGCCGCGTGACGGTGGACACGCATTCCGACTTCCACGTCTGTGTCACCCTGGAGACCTACACGCGCCGCCCACCGGTCGAGACCGAGGGGTGGGACGACGTCGTCGAGGTCGGCTACGCCAACCAGAGCGGCACCATGAGCTTCATGGACGGCCTGAGCGGCACCGAACTGCCCGACCTGTCGCTCAACGGCCGCAAGGGGCACTACCGCATCCGCGTGCACTTCGCCTGGTTCCCCTGGGAGGGCGAGGAGTACGGCACCCAGCGGCTGCTGATCATGGCGTACCCCGGACCGGGCGACAAAGTCGTCACCTACCGCAGACCGCCCAAGCGACGTTGACGAAGTCCCGATCACTCATGGTGAAGTGGTGTCCCACCGAGTAGTAGATCAACGTCTCGGCAATGGTTGCCACCCTCCTCACGCGCGCACAGGACGGTCGGCCCATCCCCTGATCAACCGCCTCCGCCAGGACCACCCGCGGTGGCTGGCGAGCGCTCCGACGCTCAGTGCTCAGGCACCTTCCGCTCGAACCAACCGCGCATGCCCGGCTCACATAGCTCGAACAGTCGATGCCAGGCTCAGCAAGAGTCCTCCCCCGTCAGCTCAGATAGTCGACGGGTCGGTGGTGCGCGATCTCGGATGCGGGAGTTTCAGCTTTCCCGCTGTTGATGGCGGGTTTTGGCAGAAGCTGCGGTCGCCGCGTCGCAGCAGTGTCATGATCCTTTGATGAGTGGCTTGACGGGAGGATGCTGACGAGAGCCGAGGTCACCTTCGACTGCGTTGACCCGCACTCTCAGGCCGTGTTCTGGGCGCAGGTGTTCGGCATTGTTGTGGAAGACCATTCCGCGCTGGTCAGAACCGGGTGCATCTCGACATCCATGTTGATGCTGACCGAAAGGCCGCCGAGGTCGAGCGTCTGATCGGGCTCGGCGCCCAGCTGATCGAAAATCACAGCGATCGCGGACCCATGACGTATGTGATGAGTTCTGTCTGCATCAGGCGCTGGACGCAGTTGAGATCAGGGGGATCGCCTGCGCTCTGGTCTGCGCTCCTGGTGGGCCATCGCCGTGGCGCGTGGAGACCTTACTGACGAGGAATGGTCCTTGATCGAGCCTGCCCTTGGGCGGGCGGGGCTCGATCCCGGATCTGCGGCACCAGTTCAGCGCGGCGATGTGGCGGTTTCGCACGGGAAGTCCATGGCGGGATCTGCCAGTCCGGCATGGAAGGGCGAGTGCATCCCCGACCGCCCCTCGGACGGCCACAACCCCGCCTCCGAGCGCGGCTCCAGCTCCGAGCTGGTGTCACTTCTCACCGACGTCTCGCGACTCTGTGATCGACAAACGCCGCCCGAACGCGTCGTCAAGCGGTGTCAGGTCTCGCCTACAAAGCCACACTCACGTCAGCCCAGATCGGCGTCGTGGACCAGGATCGCTGCTTGGACCCGGTTGGCCAGGCCCAGCTTGGCCAGCACGCGGCTGACGTGGGCCTTCACGGTCGCCTCGGTCAGCTTGAGCTCGCGGCCGATCTCGGCGTTGGACAGGCCCCGGGCCACGGCCCTGATCACGTCCTCCTCGCGGGCGGTCAGCGTCGCCAGCCGGCCCCGTGCGGCCTCCGCCCGGGAAGGCGCCTTGTCGGCGAACGAGCTGATCACCCGTTTGGTGACCGTGGGCGACAGCATGGCGTGTCCGGCCGCGACCGTCCGCACCGCGGCGGCCAGGTCGCGGGGCGGCGTGTCCTTCAGCAGGAACCCCACCGCCCCCACCCGCAGCGCCTCGTGGACGTACTCGTCCAGGTCGAACGTGGTCAACATGATCAGCTTCGGGGCTCGCGGCCCGGCCATCAGGCGCGCACCGGCGGTCAGGCCGTCGGTGCCGGGCATCCGGACGTCCATCAGCACGACGTCGGGCCTGAGCCGGGCGGCGGCGGACACGGCCTCGTCGCCGTCCCGAGCCTCACCGACGACCACCATGTCGCCCGCCGCCTCCAGGATCATCCGCAACCCGGACCTGACGAGCGCCTCGTCATCGACCACCAGAACACGAATCATGGGGCCGGTATCCGCGCCAGCACCTGAAACCCCGCCTCATCCCAGACCCGTTCCTCAGGCTGGTCCCCGCTTCGGGCCCCGCCTTCGCCCCTGGCCTGCTCCGCCGGCCCCTCCTCGACGTGAGCGCCGTCCATGACCTCGCCCCGTGCCTCAGCTCGAACCCCGGCGTCCGCATCGCGCCTCAGCCCGTCCTCGGTCCGTTCCACGAAGTGCGGACCGGCCGCCAGGCTCCCTCCGGCCAACTCCACCCGCTCCCTCAGCCCGACAAGGCCCCACCCTGATCCCGGCACCCCAGCACCCGGACGCCACCAATGCGTCCCCCCGCTGCCTGGAAGACCCCGGCCGGACGCGGATGGCGCCGTGTTGCGTACCACCACCTCGAGATCCGCAGGCAGATAACGGACGAACACGTCGATCCTGGTGTCGCCCGCATGCTTGTGGGCGTTGGTCAGGGCCTCCTGGACGACGCGGTAGGCGGTGCGCTCGACCGTGGAGGTCAGCGGGCGTGTCTCCCCCTCGTCATGACGGGTGACCACCACCCCCAGCGCACGCGACTCGTCGAGCAACCGGTCGAGGTCGGCGAGCGTCGGTTGAGGATGGCGTTCGGCCCCACCCGTCAAATGCCCCTTCTGTACGGGATCGGCGGGCGCGGGCTGGGAGTCCGGTACGCGATCGGCGGACGCAGGCCGAGAGTCCGGGACGCGATCGGCAGGCATGGCCGGAAGGTCAGGGGCCCGGTCACCCGACACGGTCCGCAAGCCGCCTACCGGAGCGGATGATCCGGCACACGACTCGGACATGGCGGGCGCGGCGCTCGACTCCTGCACTCCCGACGCTGCACTCCCCTCCAGTGACGCAGCAGCGGAGCGAGCAGGGTCTCGTACAGGAGCATCACCGGACGCCTCTCCCGGCTCCCGCGCAGGGCCCGAGGAGCGCAGCACCCCGAGGACCTCACGCAGGTTGGTCAGCGCGTCGCGGCCGACGCGGCCGATGAGGGCCGCCGCCTCCGCCGTGGGCTCGTCCGGCGCGCGCAGCTCCAGCGCCCCCGCGTGGAGCACCATCAGCGACACCCGGTGCGCGACCACGTCGTGCATCTCCCGTGCGATCCGCGCTCGTTCCTGTGCCCGCGCCTGGTCGGCGCGCAGCCCCTGCTCACGGCGGAGCTGCTCGGCCTGCTCGCGCATCGCGTCGATCACCTGCCTGCGCGCCCGCGTCCACAGGCCCGCCACCAGCGGGAGGCCCAGCAGCGCGCCGCCCATGACCATCACGTTGGACGGGGTGCCCGCGACCAGCATGCGGTAGCCGCCTGCGAGGTGGGAGACGACGGCGCCCGCGGTCAGGACCGCGACGGCTCCCCCGCAGTACAGCCAGAGGGCGCGCCCGCGCAGCCGCGTGCCCGCGTAGTAGGACGCCGCGGCGGCCGCCGGCCACATCACCAGCCACACGTAGGCGACGGCGCCCACGAGGGCGAGCGGCCACAACCGACGCCCACCCACATGGCGCAACGGCTCCCCGTCCACGTGCCAGGGCGTCCGCTCGCCCACGTACAACGGTGTCCGGTCGCCCGCGTACGGCGGCGTCCGCTCTCCCGCGTACGGCGGCGTCCGTTCTCCCAGTGCCGCGAACACCGCGACCGCGCCGGAGGCGGCGGCCGTCGCCGCGAGCAGCGGCCAGGGCAGCCCCGAGACGACGCCCATCATGCCCGTCACCGACGCCATGGACAGCGCGGACACCACCACACCGAGCGCCCACGGCGTGATGCGCTCGATGACGCTTCCGTCGCCGTACGTCATGGCCCGAGGTTATCGGGGGTTCGGCCGGACGACCCCCTACGAAAGTCGAACGTGCTCCGTCTCTTTCGCCGGATACGGTGCCGCCCGGTTCTCCAGGAAGGTGGGCGGCATGAAGAAGAACACCGTCGCGGGCCTTCTGCTCGCGCTCACCTGCATCGGCACCTCGACGCTCATGGGCACCGCCCCGGCCGTCGCCTCGGCCTCGTCTCGTTCAACCGGATCTGTGACGGCGCCCGGCGGACACCCGACGCGCCCCGGCGGACAGGTGCCGGCCCTGTCGCGCCCCGGCGCGCACACCGTGGCCGCGGCCGTCATGCCCGCCCTCCCCCGTCCGACCGGTCCCCATCCGGTCGGACGCTCGACCCTCCACCTGGTCGACTCCAGCCGTCCCGACCCCTGGGTCCCCGACAGCAAGGCCCGGGAGCTGATGGTGTCCGTCTGGTATCCGGCGCGCAAGGCGGCGGGCGGTCCCGCCCCGTACGTCACGCCCCAGGAGTCGGAGCTGATCCTGGGCAGCGTGCCGCAGCTGAAGGACCTGCCGCCGGACACGCTCGCGAAGACGAGGACGTACGCCACGACGGACGCGCCCGAGCTGGGGCGGAAGGGCGACAGGCCGCTGGTGGTGATGTCCCCCGGCATGACGCTGTCGCGGGCGACGTTGACCTCGCTTGCCGAGGAGTTCGCGAGCAGGGGGTACGTGGTCGCGGGTATCGGGCACACGTACGAGGCCGTGGCGACCACGCTCCCGGACGGCAGGACGGCGACGTTCGAGGCCGGAAAGGGCGGGCAGACGCCGGAGCTGGGCGAGAAGGTGGCGCGCGTGCGGGCGGCCGACACGGAGTTCGTGCTGGACCGGCTGGCTGAGGCGGGACGCTGGAAGCGCCTCATCGACGAGCGCCGGATCGCGATGGTGGGTCACTCGGTCGGCGGGCAGAGCGCCGCCCATCTGCTGCCCGTGAGCCGGCGCATCCGGGCCGCGGTCAACCTGGACGGCTCGTACAACCCGAAGACGCCGGCCCGGGACATCGGCAAGCCCTTCATGATGATCGGCACCCCGCGGCAGCAGCCGAGCACGAACGGTGAGCAGGGCTCGTGGGACACGTTCTGGACGCATGTGACCGGCGACTGGAAGCGCTGGGTGACGGTCACGGGGGCCGAGCACATGAGCTTCGTGGACTACGCGGTGCTCCAGCCGCAGCTCGGGCTGCCCGCGTCCCCGATCGACGGTGAGCGGTCGTTGCGGATCACCCGCGCCTACGTCACGGCCTTCCTGGACACGCACCTGCGCGGCGGACGCCGCCCGCTCCTGGACGGCCCCTCGGCCGAATACCCGGAGGTGAGGTTCTGGGGCTCGTGACCTGCCGCGCCCGGCCGAGAGGGTGACGGCTCCGACACGGCTGTAGCGGGCGAACGCGCCCGGCACTGCCTCGGACGTACGTCGCGATCGCAGAACCGGGGTTGCCGCTCCTTGTCCTGCTGTCTTCCACGGCTGGGCGGGGGCGCCGCTCGCCTCGAACCGTGCCAGCAGGTCACGGTCGATGCGCCCCCGCTCGACCTTCGGCCCGAAGGCCACCGTGTTCGCGTCGTAGGGCGCCGCTCGAAGTGGAGGTCGTCGAAGGCGACCGGGAGAGCCAGTGCTGTGAGGAGCTGACCGCGACGACCCGGGTGTCGCCGACCGCGGCGAGCGCCGGGTGCAGGGCGGTGGTCAGCGCGAAGTGGCCCAGGTGGTCGGTGGGGAAATGCAGCTCCCAGCCGTCCGGAGTCCGGGTCAGCGGGACCCGATGACGGGCGGCGTTGTTGACCAGGATGTCCAGAGGGCCCTGCCAGGCGGCGGCGAACGCCGCCACCTGGCACCTGGTCGCCGAGGTCCGGCACGGCGACATGGAGGCCCCCCGCTCGGGTCGGTGTCACCAGCCGCGAAGTAACTGTGTGTGACGAGGCTTGCTGCAGGAAGGGCGGCTGTCACGGGCCACCGTCTGGTTCGATGCTGTCTCGCCGTGACTTGGCCAGGTAGTAGAGGCCGGCGCCCAGTCCGGTGGTCAGCAGGACGAGCCCCAGGGCGATCATGGCGATGATGGTGGGCCATCGGAGATGCTGCGGTAGGTGCAGGGCCAAAAACCACGATCGGGTGACCTGGCCGGTGGTCAGCATGAGTGCGGGCACGATGCCCTGGGCCACCAGGGGCACCCAGCACAGGGTCAGGCTTGCGATGACGTACGCGCGTCGGCCCGTTGGGGCCAGGTCGAGGCCGAGCTCGTCCAGGCCCAGGTCGGGCCTGGGCAGGTGCGGTCGCCCCCGATCCAGGGCCGGGGCCGCCAGGGCCGGGGCCGGTCGCCTCCGGTTGGGCGAGACGCCGGTGCGCAGGTGCAAGAGCAACTCGGGCGCGCTCGATTCGAGTCTGGTTGCGGCGAGGCGCCCCAGCAGCCAAGCCATCGCGGCGCCGCCGACCAGGCCCATGACCGGTCCCGCCCAGACCGGGCCCAGCCGGACCGCGAAATAGGCGGGGGCGGCGGTCGCCGCCGTGAGGATCAGCACCAACAGCACCTGGGCGAAGTCGGTGCCGTTCTCCAGCAGGTTGCCGCCTCTGCGGTGCGGGTCGGTCATGGGGACCGGCCGCAGCACCGACACCAGCACGGTCACGCCCGCGCCGCCGCCCAGCAGCGCGGGGACGAGCGCCGCCAACCAGGGCCACAGGCCGGACTCGCCGGCGAAGACGACCATGGCGACGGTCAAGACGAGCGTCGGCGGCGCGGCGACCAGCAGCCAGGCGAGCTGACGGCCGCGCACGTCGTGGCGCGCGGCGCCGGGGACCATCATCTTGCCCCACAGCTCGGTGCCGTCCTCGCCGTAGAGGTTGGCGGAGATGGCCGCGACCCACAGAGCGAAGACCACTCCGGTCCAGGGCAGGAAGATCGGCGCGTCGATGGCCAGCGGCAGCAGGCAGAACGCCAAGGCGTAACACAGGGCGAAGACCAGGTAGTGAAAGCGCAGCAGGTCCCGAGACCAGGTGCGCAGCTCCCGGGCGGCGACTGCCGTCATCGGGCCCTTGGCCCAGCCGCCGGCGGCCACCCGGACCGGGCGGCCGCTCGCGCGCCGGGTGGTCAGCCGCCGCTTCAGCAAGGCGGCCCAGCCGTACCAACACACCACGCCGAGCGCGGCCAGCCCCGCCAGGGCGGCGGCCACTGTCGGCCACTGTCCTTGCCCGGCCGCCCGCACGGCCACCAGGCCCCACCCGGAGGGCAGCGCCACAACCCAGGCGGAGAAGGGGTCCGGGAACCCGGTGCGCAGGGCGGCCTGCACCAGGGGCGAGAGCACCCAGCTCGAATGCAGGCCGGCCAAGATGGCGGCGCTGACGAGAGCGGCCAGCGCCGCGCCCGCCTTGGACCGCATGACCTGGCCGAGCACCGCGGTGACCAGCCGAGAGGCGAGCACGCACACCACCAGCTGCAGGACGACGGCGGCCACGCCGACCGCCGTGGCCGCCGCGCCGAGCCCGGCCTTGGCGGCCAAAACCACGAGCGCGCAGAACGCCACGAGCGTGACCAGGGGTGCGACGCCGACGAACGCGGCCCCCGCCAGCCCGGCCGCCAAGCGGCGCGGCGTGAACGACAGCAACGAGAAATGCTCGGGACGCAGCGTCTCATCGCCGCCGCCGAACAGCGCCGGGCCCAGCAGCCAGCCCGCCGTCCACAGGGCGAACCCCACCCCCACCAGGTCGAACGGCAGCGACGCGAGCGGGTAGTCGCGCGCCGCGAGCACGATCAGACCCCCCGCGAGGGCCAACCCGGTCAGCGCGCCGGTGACCATCTGGGCGGCGCGCCGGCCGGTCATGGAGTGCCGCAGCACGGCCAGCTTCATCTGGATCAGGAGGACAGCCACACCAGCTCACCCACCTCGGGGATCTGGCCGCCGACCAGGCTCACGAACCGCTCTTCCAGGCTCCGGCCCGCCCGCACGGATCCCAGCGGGCCCGAGGCCACGACCCGGCCGGAGGCGATCACCGCCACGTGGTCGCACACCTGCTCGACCACGGCCATCACGTGGCTGGAGAACACCACCGAGCCGCCGCCGTGTACGAACCGCTGCAAGATCAACTTGATGGTGGCGGCCGAGACGGGGTCGACGGCCTCCAGCGGCTCGTCCAGCACCAGCAGCCTCGGCGCGTGCAGCAGTGCCGTGGCCAGACCGATCTTCTTGCGCATGCCGGTCGAATATTCCATCACCAAGGTGCGCTCGGCCCTGTCCAGCTCCAAGACCTCCAGCAGTTCGCCCGCCCGCCGCTCGACTTCCTCGAGGTCCATGCCACGCAGCAGGCCGGTGAAGCGCAACAGCTCGCGGCCGGTCAGCCGCTCGGGCATGGACAGCCCGTCGGGCAGCACGCCGATCAATTTCTTGGCCCGCGCGGGGTCGGCCCACACATCGAGGCCGAAGATCTCGGCCCGTCCGCCGTCAGGACGCAGCAGCCCCACTGCCATCGACAACGACGTCGTCTTGCCCGCCCCGTTGGGGCCGACCAGGCCGAAGAAGGACCCGCGCGGCACCTCCAGATCGATGTGGTCGACCACCAGTTTGCGGCCGAAGGTCTTGGTCAGAGCGGTGAGCCGAAGCGCCGTGTCTGTGCTTGATGGCCCCACAGTGCCCCTCCTGTAGCTAAACGGCACGTGCCGTGCCGTTCGTGGAGCATGGTGGAGGAACAGCGGGGTTGTCAACACGGCACGTGCCGTTCCGCTACGGTGGCGGGATGACCGACAAGCGCGGCAGCCGTGCCACCGACCGGACCGAGGCCATCATGCGGACCACGCTGGAGTTGGGCGAGGAGATCGGCTACGCCAAGCTCAGCATCGAAGCGGTCGCGGCCCGCGCCGGCGTCGGCAAGCACACGATCTACCGCCGCTGGTCGTCCAAGGGCGCCCTGTTCCTTGACTCGCTCCTGTCGCTCAACAAGTCCGATCTGGACTACCCCGACACCGGCGACGTCATCGCCGACCTGCGCCGGCAGATCCACGCGGCCATCGACTTGCTGGACCGGCCACCCGTGGGCCCCCTGTATCGGGCCCTGATCGGCGAGGCCCTGCTCACCCCCCAGATCGCCGCGGCGCTCAACGACCACTTCATCACCCCGCAGGCGGAAAAGACCCTCGCCCGGCTGAAGGCGGCCCGCGACCAAGGGCAACTGTCGCCCGGCTTCGACCTGGACCTGGCGATGGACCTCTTGTCGGGCCCGCTGTACTTCCGGGCCCTGATCATCCAGGAGCCGCTGACGCACGAATACGTCGACCGCGTGATCGAGGCCCTCTTCACCGGGATGGGATCCAGGCCTTGATGCGGAGTGTAAGCCGGAGTTCCAGGGCCCCACTCAGGTCACCGTAACCACTGGTAAGGCACCTCCGTTGCCGGCGCCGGCGACGATGTCGCGTGCGGTGCGCTCGCCGGCGGCCGGGTCACGGACCAAAACCGGCCCTCGGCGGGTGGCACGCTCACGCGCACCATGAGCTGGAGCGACACTCCTCGTCCGGGCCGTGTGCCGCGATTCTTACCAGCGGGCCATCTACCGGAGGATCCGTACCTCCGCACCGGGTAGATCGGACCGCCAGCGGTCATAGCGGCGGTAAACCCCCGGCTCGCGGCCGGCCAGCAGCGCGCCAGCGCTTGCGCCTCGGCGGCCAGCTCGTCCCACACCTGGCCGGGCAACGGATGGAACGCGGTGGCCTCGATCCCGGGCTGCGGTCGGCGTGGGCGAGCAGGACGTTGTCCCACATGGGCAGCAGCCGTGCCGGGGCGGGCGTGTCCTCGGCCGGGCGGGGCGCGCCTGGCAGGTCGAACAACTCCGAGCCGTCCGGCCCGGTCAGCCGCTGGAGTGTGCCTGCGAGGGCGCCTATCGCGCCGCGGGCGCGCTCGCGGGTCACCAGCGTGAATTGCGCCACGTCGACGGCCGATGCCGGGCCGAATTCCTCCAGATAGCGCAGGACCAGCGTCTGCAGGGCACTGGTCGGCTTCCGCTCCGAGCGTCGGCGGGAGTCCGGCGGCGACGTGGGCCGGCCGGGTGCTGCATGAACGACCACGGCGCTCCCGTGGCCGCGCGCAGGAGCGGCGCGTAGGTCCGCAGTGCCCACCACACGCCCTTCGGTGGAACGCCGAGCCGCTCTTCGATCCATGGCTGAATCTCGTCCGCGAACCGGGGCTGATCCGCGAAGGCCAGCAGGTCGCCGACCAGTGCGTCAGCGCCGGCCGGGGTTATGCCACTGCGCGTGAAGCGCGGGTCGCCGAGCCGGGCGGCGCGCAGCGAGGGCTGCATCGCCTCATGGATATGGGGGTGATCGTCGGCGTGAACGGCGTGCAGCGTGATCCGCAGGAGCCATCACCCGGCGCACCGTCTCGGCGAGGCCCTGGAAGCAACTGGCGGGCGAGGGTGGACCGGTTGAGTTCACGCATGGTGAGCATGCCGTCATTCCTCCTCGGCCGGCAGGGTCGGATAGTCCGTCATGGGATACAGGCCGACGGCGAATCCGTAGGTCGTCTCACCGGAGCGAGGCATCAGGTCGAATTCCTGCACGAGGTCCTTGATCCGGTGCCAGAACTCGGTGGCCCGATCCGGCGAGATGCGGGCATGCCGGATGAACGCGTACAGCTGGTGAGCCTGATAGGCCGCGGCGGATTCCTTGGCCGCGACCTCGAAGTCGTTGAAGTCCAGCGGCAGCGGGCCGCCGCCCGGAGCCTGGCCGACGCCGACATAGAACATCCGGGCCGTACGGCCGTAGTAGCGCTCGTCGATCGCCCGTACGCGCCGGGTCCGTACCACGTACAGCAGCCCGGCCTCGGCCAGAACGTTGACGTGGTGCGCGACCGTGCTCTTGGGCCGTTTGACCGCGGTGGCCAGCTCCGTCACGGTCGCGGCCCGCTCGTGCAGGAGGCCGAGGATCGTGGTCCGCAGCGGATCGCCGATGGCCCGGACCTGCTCTGGAGTGGTGAGCACGATCGTGTCGGCGAGCTCGTAGTCGGGAACATTGGTTGACATATCCAGACTAATCTACCGATCATCTTCGATTGTTCGGGATATATGGTTCATAGGAGGCGGCCACATGGCGGAGATCTTGCTGTTTCACCACATTCAGGGGCAGACGACCGGATTCCTCCGCTTTGCCGACGAGCTGCGCCAGGCCGGGCACACCGTGCACACGCCGGACCTCTTCGCCGGGTGCACCTTCGCCTGCCTGGACGACGGCCAGGCCCACGCCGAGAAGATCGGCTTCGACAAGCTGCTCAAGCAGGGCGTCCGCACCGCCGACACCCTGCCGAACGAGATGGTGTACGCCGGCTGGTCGCTCGGTGTCATGGCGGCCCAGACGCTGGCGCAGACCCGGCCGGGGGCCCGCGGGGTGCTGCTCATCGAGGCCTGCCTGCCCGCCTCAGAGTGGCCGGAGGACCTGCCCGTGCAGATCCACGGCATGGACGCAGACCCCTTCTTCGCCGGCGAAGGCGACCTTGCCGCGGCCCGCACCCTGGTCGCCTCGGCCCAGCACAGCGAGCTCTTCGTCTACCCGGGCGACCGGCACCTGTTCGCCGACGCCAGCCTGCCCTCCTATGACGCCCACGCGGCCGCGCTGCTCATGCGCCGCGCGCTCGACTTCCTCGGCCGAACCGCACCATGACAGACAGGGATAGTGCCTCAATGGCTGCTGAGTACGCCCAGAGTCACCAGTTCCGTGGTGCCCACATCCACCTGTGCGACCTTGCCGGTCTGGAGATCCGCGATTGCGAGGTCAGCGGTCTGAAGATCGTCGACTGCTATGGGAGCGACGTCTACCTCGGTGGCGACTTCGAGCGTGTCGTCGTCAACGACGTCGACGTGACCGCCTACGTCGAGGCCGAGCTCGACCGGCAGCACCCCACGCGGGTGCTGGCGCGTAACGCCGCGTCCCCCGATGACTATCGGGCTGCTTGGGATGCCATCGAGACGCTGTGGGCGGCGACGCTCGACCGCGCCAGGCTGTTGCCCGAGGCCAAGCTGAACGAGCAGGTCAACGACGAGTGGTCGTTGGTCGAGACCCAACGGCACCTGCTGTTCGCCGGCGATGCCTGGCTCGGCAATGCCGTGCTGGAGGAGGGAACGCCGTACCACCCGTTGGGCCTCCCTGCCGGCGGGATGCCGCCCGACGCGACGGCGAAGCTCGGTCTCGCCCTCGAAGCCACCCCGACGCTCGACGAGGTGCTCGCGCCGCGGCTCGCCCGCATGGCTACGATGCGGCGTGTCGTCGACGGGCTCACTGAGGCCGAGCTCGATCGGGTATGCGGTCGCAAGCCGGCAGACCCGTATCCCGACCACGAATACGTCGTGCGCCGCTGCCTCAAGGTGGTGCTGAAGGAAGAGGCCGAGCATCACCGTTATGCGGTGCGCGACCTCGCCGTGCTCGAGGGCGATGCCTGAACTGGCGCTGCCCCCGGCCGGAAAAGACCTCCAGCCGCATCGCGCGCTGCTACTCCCGGCTCCTCAACTCCCGCCCCTTCCAGTTCCGACGTGCGGAAACGGCCAAGTAATCGTTATCGCGCCGGACGACCACCCCCGGGGCGCGGGACTCACACGACCCTCCGTATCCGGCCATTGCCGGCGCAGTAACTGCGATCCGTCGCGCGAGCACCGCCCCGTGATCCCCATTCGCGCGGCCATCAAGTCACTGACACTCTCGTGGCAGTTGGCACATCGGCCGAGTGGCGCCGCGGCAGTGCTAATCAGGCGGCGAGTAAGCCGACAGGCACGTGTCTGCTGACAGGCACGCGTCTGCTGCTCAAGGGGGAGTGAGCCGACAGGTGCAGGCACAGGTGACCGGTGAACCGCACGTAGGCGAACGAGGAGCCAGGGCACCCCACGCCACCGCGTGCAGGGTGGCGAGCATCCAGGGCGCCGCCGAAGCAGCGCGGTCGAGGGTCGTGACGTCGGGAACGTCCTTCCACGTGCCGGGTCCACCGCCGCGGCCAGGCTTGGCCGGCCGCCGAGTCTGGCTGAGAGCTCCGATCCGACGACGTCGGACGGGTTGTCCGATCCAGGTGGGAGGGACGGTCGGACGGGGCCTGACGGGTCGTCCGATCAGGGCGGAAGGGACGGTCGGGGTGCCCCATGCCGGCCGGCGTCTCTTGTTCGATGCGGGCGGCGCCGCCGGCCACGGCCACGGCCCTGAAGTGCCCGTTGTCCTCGAAGCCGAGGGTACGGGCCGCGCGAAGTCGGGCCTGGGTGGACGCCGCGGGGTTGAGCAGCAGTTCGACCAGCGCGGGGTCCTCGCGTGGCGGCACGAGGGGCGCGCGGCCCCAGGCGCGGTCGATACGCCACCGTCGCCTCGTTCGCTCAAAATCCGGCACGTGGGCGACATGCCGCAGCCGGCCACAGGCATCAGGTCCTACTTGTAGTGCACGATCTGAATCAGGTTGCCGCAGGTGTCGTCCAGCACCGCGGTGGTGACCGGGCCCATGTCCAGTGGCTCCTGGGTGAAGCGCACGCCGAGCTCGCGCAGCCGGTCGAACTCCGCGTGCACGTCGTCCACGGCGAAGGCCGTGGCCGGGATGCCGTCCGCGACCAGCGCCGCCTTGTACGGCTTCACCGCCGGATGGCCGTCGGGCTCCAGCAGGAGTTCGGTCCCGTCGGGGTCGTCCGGCGAGACGACGGTCAGCCACCGGTGCTCGCCCAGCGGGACCTCGGTCTTCTTCACGAAGCCCAGCATGTCGGTGTAGAAGCGCAGGGCTTTGTCCTGGTCATCGACGAAGACGCTGGACAGGTGGATCCTCATGGGGTGCCCTTCCGGGTATCGGGCCTGAGCCACCGGGTCACGATGTGCTCAAGGGGTTCGGTGTTCAGATCGTGGAACTTGTAGCGGCCCTCGCGCCGCGAATGGACCAGACCCGCGGATTCCAGTACGGCCAGGTGCTGGCTGATCGCCTGGCGAGACAGAGCCAGGCCGTGCTTGGCCACCAGCCGCGCGCAGATTTCGAACAGAGTCTGACCGTCTCGTTCCGCCAGCTCGTCGAGGATGCGCCGGCGGGTGGGGTCGGCCAGCGCCTTGAAGACATCTTCCGCCACAACCCCACAATAGGCAAGCGGCGACTTGCCTATCAAGCCGGGCATCCTCGCATCACCTGATCGGAGACAGGCTCCGGCTGCGGCTCCCCACACTGCGCCGGTGCGGGGAACAGCGCCCCCAGGCGTGATCACCTGCGACTGTGCCGCTGGTACCGCCCCCCGCGTGTGCGCCGATGCCCGTTCGGGGCAAGGATCGGAGGTCGAGCACGGATCCGAGGGGCGGGAGGCCGAGGGTGGAGCTGACCGGCCCGCCGGCGGAGGCCGGCTGGGAAGCGCATCGCCCCGCCGTCTTCGGCGCGGCCTACCGCATCCTCGGCACCGTGGCCGAGGCCGAGGACGTGACGCAGGAGGTCTGGTTGCGTGCCGCCGCCGCCCAAGTGATCATGGACGAGTCGCTGAGCACCGCGATGCTGGTGGTCATGGAGACGCTCCCCCCGCCGCGGTCGAGGAGCGGCCCCGGGCGTCCAGGGCCGAGACCGAACGCGTGCTCAAGGCGTTCAGGGCGGCCACCGACGCGGGCGACATGGCCGGGCTCGTCGAGCTGCTGCACCCCGCCGCCGTCTACGTCGCCGACGGCGGCGGCGAGGTGACCGCCGCGCGCAGGCCGGTCCGGGGCGCCGAGACATCGCCCTGCTGGCGGTCAGGCAGATCGAGATCAGGCGTCCCGACGCGTTCCAGATCATCGAGGTGAACGGGCACCCGGCCCTGGCGACCTACGTCGGCGGCGAGCTGGTCTGGCTCGACACCGTGGAGATCGCCGACGGGTGGAGCGCGGCGGGAGCGGCGCTGGCACGCGGGGAGGCGGACCTGCGCATCACGCTCGTCGCGCCGGACGAGCACCTGGTGCTGCGGCCACGTCTGTACGAGCCGGAGCCGGACCTGGCCAAGGTGGAGCTCAGCAGGATCCTCGAACCGATCGGCGTCGAGCACCTGCGGGCCCGGGTGAGCAGGATCGACACCGACCGCCACGTGGTGGTGGCCGACGGCCAGGAGGTCGGCTACGACCGGCTGGTGCTGGCGGCGGGCAGCGAGCTCGTACGGCCCCAGGACCTGCCCGGCGCCGAACGGCTCTTCGACATCGACACCCTGGCCGGCGCCCGGCGGCTCACCGGCCTCCTGCGCGACCGGGAGGACTACTCCGCCGTGGTCGTCGGCGCCGGGAAGATCCTCGCCGCCGCCGGCCGCGTCTCCGTCGAACTCCCCTTCACGCCCGCCGGTCCCGGCACGATCCGCTCCTCGATGTGGAACGCCCCTCCCCTGGCCAGGTCCTCGTCGGTGAGCGTGCCCCTGTCCGGCGCCTCGGGCCGGACAGGGGAGCATGTCCGAGGTGATCGACGCGGGGATGTACTCGTGGATCAACGGCAGCGCCGCCGCCAAACCGCCGTCCGGTGGCGCTGCGCACCCTCAGGTGTGCACCATCATGGGCGGGGCCGGGCGCGTGGATCGAGCGCTACGTGGCGGACCTTCCCCGCCACATGGCGGGTCCGGCACGCCGCGTACGATGGCCCACCCCTCACACCCGGCGGCGCGACGTGCGATGAACGGCCACGCCCGTGAAGGCCAGCGAGCCCACGGCCAGGATGGCGGCATCCGTCCACTGGAACCTCCAGAACCGCGTCGCCGGATGGTGGTAGACGGCGTACCGGTACCCCTTGCCGAACAGGCACCGTTCGTACGCCTCCTGGTTGCGGCTGCTCTGCCCCGTGTCGGGACGGCGCGCGCACACGCCCGCGGGCGGCGACGACAGCTCCGTCCCCGAGGGGTCGAGCCAGGCTCCTCTCACCAGGCGGTCGTCGCCGGCCTCCAGGACGGTGCTGGTGGACAGCACGGTACGCACCGGCTCGGCGTAGTACGCGCTCAGCTTGAACAGGACCGGCATCGTCAGCGCCATCCCCGCCACGACCAGCGCCATGGCCGGCAGCGTACGCCGGAACAGCGCGCCCCCGGCGACGCCCATCGCGAAGGCGTACAGCCACCACGCCGCCGGCGCCACGCCCACCATGTTGAACACGCCGATGTTGCCGAACCAGTCCTCCCGCTGGAGCACCGGCCGCCAGAGGGCGACCATCGCCGACAGCAGGAGCCCTCCGGCGGCCACCAGCCCGCCGAGCACGCCGAGCTTGACCGCCATCCAGCGGCGCACGGACACCGCCTGGGTCCACGCCAGCTTCTGCGTGCCGCGTTCGTACTCGCGTCCCAACAGCGGCGCGCCCCAGAAGACGCCGACCAGCGCCGGTGCCACCAGCGGCATCCAGCCGAAGACGGTGTAGACGGCGTCGTACCGGTCGCTCAGTGCTGTGGCCAGGTCCCAGCAGGCCGCGGCGCGGCCGGGGCATCCGGGAGGCGCGTGGCCGGCCACGTACAGGCGGGCCTCGACCGCGGAGCCGAGCAGGAGCAGGCCCAGCGCGGCCAGCAGCCCGCCGGTGAGGAGGATCTGCGCCCGATGCTGGCGCCACGTCAACCAGATCACGCCGTCACCTCCGCGAGCCACGCCGGCCAGGTCAGCCGCGTCATACCGGCACCTCCGAGAGCCGGGGCAGCGCGGACGCCTCCGGGCTGCGCAGGTAGGCCATGACCAGCTCGTCCAGGTCTGCCTGCCGGACGTTCCAGCGCGGGTCGAGCGCCTGCGCGCCGCGCACCAGCAGCCGGACCTGCCGGCCGGTACGGCTCTCCTCGATCACCTGTGCCCCGGCCGGCGGTTTCAGCCCGTCCGGTCCCGAGAGCACCAGGTGGCCGTCCAGCAGGTCGTCGATGTCGCCGCTGACCTGGACCCGGCCGCCGTTCAGCACGATGAGCCAGTCGCAGGTGTCGTGGAGGTCGGCGACGACGTGGGAGGAGATGAGCACCGTCGTCCGCCGCTCGGCCACCTCGCCCATGAGCGCGCGCATGACGTCGTGCCGGGCCAGCGGGTCGAGGTTCGCGAGCGGCTCGTCCAGCACGAGCAGGTCGGGACGCCTGGCCAGCGCCAGCGTGAGCGCCACCTGTGCCTGCTGCCCGCCTGACAGGTCCTTGACCTTCCGCCGGGGCGCGATGCCCAGCTCGGCGAGCCGTCTCGCGGCGTACGCGCCGTCCCAGCGGGGGTTCAGGCGGCTGCCGAACGTGAGCGTCTCGGCGATCGTGAACGTGTCGTACAGGGGCTTGTCCTGGGCCATGAACGCCACGTCGCCGACGACCGCCACCGTACCGCTCTGCTGCGTGAGCAGGCCGGTGACGACGTGGAGCAGCGTGGTCTTGCCCGCGCCGTTGGGGCCGACGAGCGCGGCGACCCGGCCGGACGGCACGGACAGGGAGCAGTCGCGCAGCACCCAGCCGCGCCGGTGGCGGACGCTCAGCCCGCTGATCGTCAGAGCGGCCGTCACGCCGTCTCCTTTCCAGCCGCGGCGGGTCCGCCCCCATCGGCTTTGTACGTGTCGGCCATCGCCAGGGCGAACAGCGTCTCCATGTCGTCCCGGTCGAGCCCGGCCCGGCGCGCCTGCCGTACCCACTCGTCGAGACCGCGGCGCAGAGCGGCCTGGTCGGCGAGCCGGACGCCGCCGAGGGAGCGCTGGACGAACGTGCCCAGCCCCGGCCTGCCCTCCACCAGGCCCTCCCGTTCCAGCTCGCGGTACGCCTTGAGCACGGTGTTGGGGTTGATCGCCAGGGCGTCGACCACCTCCCGCGCGGTGGGCAGCCGGTCGCCCGGCCGCAGCGTGCCCAGGCGGAGAGCCTGTTTGACCTGGTGGACGAGCTGGAGGTACGTCGCCACCCCGGATCTTCGGTCCAGGTGGAACTCGATCACGCGACCAACACCCTTTCACTAGATAAGTAGTGAAATAGTGTTGGCTTGATCGTTCTTTGTCAAACCATCCGCTTTGAGGGCGCCCCCATGGGCCGCGTGCAGTTGTCCGCCTCGCTCTGGTACACGGCGGCGTCGCTCCTGATCACCCTCCAACAAGCGGCCGGGGCCCGGTGACTCCAACACCGAACCCCGGCCTATGACCCGGCTACCTGCCTACATCAGGAGCCAGGCCATGAGCCATCACCCTTCCACACCCACGATCACCGAGGAAGCGAATCCCGCCGAAGGGGTTCGGCCGAAGCGCATCAGGCGCTTCTTCACCAACCCTTTCCGCCACCGCCGTAGGCGTGCCGTGCCGCTCACTGAGCGGCCCGTGGACGCGGGTACAGGAGCCGGCGGTCGAAAACAGCCCGTTGCTCGTTGAGGTAGGCGGCATCCGCGAGGTACTGAAGGTGGTGCCCGTCGGCCAAGTGGCCTGCGAAGGCCGTGTTGCCGGCGGCGGCTTGGGCGTGCATGAAGTCCACCAGGGCGTGCAGGCGGGCGATGATGGTGTCGACCAGGCTCGTGAGGTCGGCGGCGTCGAGCCCGTAGCGATCGCAGAACAGGCGCGCGCGGCGGGCTTGTTCTTCTGCCGTGCCGAAGCCGGCGGCGTTGGCGGGTGCGGTGGTGGGGGCCCAGCGGTAGACGGCGTAGGCGACGTCCCAGAGTCGGGGGCCGGGATGAGCGGTGTCGAAGTCGATGATCCCGACCACCCTGTCACCGTCGAGGACGCAGTTGTGCGGAGCGTAGTCGCCGTGGCAGATCACCTCGACGGGCAGGCGAGCGGGGAGCATCCAGCCGCCGGTCACGTCGCGGGCATATTCCACGGTGGTGTCATGGTAGGAGCGCAGCAGCTCGGCGGCGCTCTCCAGCGCCTGCATGGAGGCGGCCGCAGGGGTGGCCGGGTAGTTGCTGACCTCACCCGGCAGGAAGTCCAGGATCTCGAAGCCGTCGTCGGTCACCCCATGGACCGCAGGCGACGCGGTGAAGCCCCGCGCCCGCAGGTGCCGCAGGAGTCCGTGGACCGCGGGTGACCACGGCCCGGTCGGACGTTGCACGGTCGCGCCGATCCTCACCACCTCGTTGACGCCGCCGCCAGCCAGGACCTCCCGATCAGGCATCTGTCGCCCTCCCCTTGTGGTTTCGCTCCTCGCGTGTACGACCCGGACTCGATGACGACGAGGACGGCGCCGAGAAGTGACGGCCTCAGGTGCCGACCAGGCGCGCCGATCAGCTGGTGAGCCACCGCCTTGGCCAGCCGCTTCGCAGCCGTGACGGTCTGCTCCTACTCATCCGGATCCCAGGCGCTGAGCTGCTCGAAGAGACGTCGGTCGCCGTCGAGCCTCAGGGAGCTGATCGGGATACGGTCGTACAGGATGAGGACCAGCTCGCTGGCCGTGCCCCGAGCGGAGGCGGCGGCGGGGCACCTACGGTGATCTGGGCGTCGTACGTGTGCACCGCCATCTGCTGGAGCTGGTGCCGAGCCACGGCACCGGAGGTCTGCGGCGCTCCGCGGACTCCGCCAACCAGGCCGGCAGGGCCTCACGCTCCCGAGGCACAGCCGGGGCGCCCTCCGCTGCGGACTTGGCCGGAGCAGGCCCTGCGGCGACGGTGGCGGCCCAGTCGCGGCGCCCCTCGCCGATGTGCTGCGCCAGATCGAACAGCGTCCACTCGGGGCAGGTCGGCACCTGTACGTCGAGGCTGGGCGCGGAGGCCACCGCGGCGCGGAAGGCAGTCGACCGTTCCTCGATCAGTCGCAGCAGACCGGGGAACTCGAGTCTCATGGTCACCCGGACTCTCTATCACTGCGTTCCGACAATCGGACAGCGGTTATCACAGCCGCATCGCGGGCGAACCCTGCGGCAGAGGCAGGTCGGCCAGTCCCCGCTCAGGATCTCACCTGGCAGATCGACACCCTCAAAGCCGTTGGCATCCCCGAACGTCGTGACCTTGGATCGCCTGGGACGCGACATGCGCGAGTGTCTCAAGGACCAGATTCCGGTGGACACCAGCGTGCCCGGCCCGGCCGCCGACATGGCGATCGCGCTGCTGGCGATGTTCGCCCACAACGAGCCTCGCTCGTTCAGCCGGAATTTCATCCTGAGGATCATTGAGGGAGAAAGGTGCCTCCGACCTGCGATGATCGGATTGCCCAGCAGACCCCCATCCGTCCCCGGACCGCGTGACTGAGCACGCGGTCCGAGGACGTGGTTCATCGCGTCATGCGGAGGCCGCGTCGGAGTGGACTCCCTGGTCAAGCAAGGCGTTGATCATCTCCTGGAGTCGGTCGCGGCCGACGGTGCCGAGCGCGCCGGTCAGGGCCTGGGCGAGCTTGTCGAACGGGTCGTCCATCGGCAGCTCCTTCACCTTCTCGGCCAGTTCCTGCACGCTCCACAGGCCGTCTTTGTGGATGTGGCCGCCGAGGGACCAGCCGTGGTTGATCGCGACCGTTCCGCCCCGCACCGACAGCACCTGGCCGGTGAGCGGGCAGGCTGCGCCGGCCAGGTAGGCGGCAACGGGTGCGCAGGCGGCCGGGTGCAGTGGGTCGAACCGGCCCGCCGGCGGTTCCTCGCTCATGCCTGGAACGGCGAGAGTGAGGCGGGTCCGGGCCATGGAGGGCGAGATGCAGTTGACCCGCACGCCGTACCGGCCGAGTTCGAGGGCGGCCACGGTGGTCAGCGCCGCGACCCCGGCGTTGCCTGCCGCATAAGAGACCTGCGCGGGCAGCGGGTTGAGCAGCCCGGAGCCGGAGGAGGTGTTGACCACGGCGCGGTCGGTGTGGACCCCTGCCTGATACCGGTCGCGCCAGTGGCGGGCCGCCCAGTGCGTTACCGCGAAGGTGCCCTTCAGCTTGACGGCCACGACGTCGTCGAAGTCCTCCGCCGACAGGTCGGTCAGGCCCATGTTCCGTTCGATGGTCGCGTTGTTGACCACGACGTGCAGGTCGCCGAAGGACTCCAGGGCCGTCTCCACCATGCGGCGGGCGCCGTCCCAGTCGGTGACGCTGTCGGTGTTGGCCACGGCCTGTCCGCCGTGGGCAGTGATCTCTTCGACGACCTTCGCGGCTACGCCGGCGTCGCCGCCCGTGCCGTCGATGGCGACGCCGGGGTCGTTGACAACGACCTTGGCGCCTTCGGCGGCGAAGAACAGCGCCTCTTCCCGCCCGATGCCGCGTCCTGCTCCGGTGATGAGGACGACGCGTCCGTCCAGACTCCCCATGAATGATCTCCCTCACTGACTGCAGTCTATGTAGTGATTCACAGTATGCATTAATTCGCAAGGTGCAATAGACTGCCCTGCGTGGTGGAGAAGCACGGACTGCGAGAGCGCAAGAAGCAGCGCACCCGGCAGGCACTGATCGAGGCGGCGGTGCGCCTGTTCGAGGACAAGGGCTACGACCACGTGACGGTGGCCGAGATCGCCGACGTCGCGGAGGTGTCCCCCCGCACCTTCTTCCTCCACTTCCAGGCCAAGGAGGATGTGCTTCTGGCCAATGCCGACGTGCGCGTCGATCTGGCGCTGCAGGCGATCGCCGAGCGCCGCGCCGGGGAACGGCTGCCCGAGGTGCTGGTGCGGGCGATGGAGCAGATGATCGCCAATACCTGGGACAGCGACCTCCCCAGCGGGCTCGCGGCACTGCGGGCACGGCTGGCGGCCTCGGTGCCGGCGCTACAGGCCCGGCTGCTGCAGCGATACCTCACCGCGCAGGCCGAACTGGCCCAGGCGCTGCAGCGGGCATTCCCCGACAGACTCGACACGATCACCGCCTCCGCACTGGTCGGCGCGATGGTGGGCGCGATCAGCGCATCCGCACTGACCGCGCTGCAGCGCGGCGACGGACCCAACGAGGTACGGAACGCCATGCGGCAGGCCATGGCCTTGGTGGCGCGATCCGTCACCTGACCACGTCCATCCCAGCCATGATTCGTCCGGAACTGCGCGATGAGCCGCCAAATCTCCTGTGAGCGGGGATTTCGATGCGCCCCCTGCTGGTCCTTCCGAGCTCCACGCCGAGACCGGTGTAGCAGGCTGATCAGGTGTGTGACCCTGACGGTGACGACTGGCCCGTTTCGATCAACGCCTCATCATCCGTGTCTTCGCGCGGGGCTCCCGGGCCGACACGGCCTGGTCGGACAGCGTCACCACCTCATCGACCTGGTCGATCGCGGACTGCGTGACCACCGCCGGCTGACCCCTCCCCGGTCGGCCCGGTCCCGGTTACCGTGAAGCCATGAACGGGCCCGGCGCAGGAGTGAAGCCATCGCCGCCGCCGGCGCAGTTGACGGTGACCGCGCGGGAGGAACCGTGCGGTCATTTGGGATCTTGCAGCCTCATCCGGAAGACGCCATACCGACCTGACCAACCGCCACGCCATGGTCCGCGCCCGCGACATCGACGACCACAAGCGCGAGACCGACCTCCAGGGCGCCGGCCCCGGAGACCGGCGGGCGGCCGTCGATCACGAGACTGGGCACGCCGGTGATGCCGTGCTCTGCCGCGCGGCGCCGGTCGGCGCGTACCTCGTCGGCGTAGTCGTCGCCGTCCAGCACAGTGCGCACCTCCCTGGTGTCCAGCCCGGCCTCGCCGCCGAGGCGCTGCAGGACCCGCGGGTCGGCCACGTTGTCCCCCTCGGTGTGGTAGGCGTGCAGAAGCAGCTCCATCATCTGGTCGGCCCGGCCGCGGTCGGTGGCCAGCTTGACCAGGCGGTGCGCGTCGAAGGTGTTCACCGGGCGGGCCAGATGCAGGTTCAGCTCCAGACCTTCGGCCGCGCCCAGCGACCGGATCCGGGCGATGCGGGCGGGCGCCTGCTCTCCCCACCAGCCGGCCATGGCCTCCGCGGCGGTCGGCCCGGGCGTCCGGCCTTCATCCGGCGCGAGCTCGTAGGCGCGCCAGACGATCTCGATGCTGTCGCGGCCGGGGTGCTGCGCCAAGGCGGCCGTCAGGCGTCTCTTGCCGATGTAGCACCAGGGGCACAGTACATCGGCGTATATCTCAAGCTTCATGAATGTCCCGCACAGTGATCGTGGTTGATGGAGCGAGTTCGGCAACCCGGTGACGAGCTGCCGACGGGCACAGCCGCCCGCCGCCAGGGATCGGCCGATCAGGCATCGAGGCGCTGCGGCCCAGGACCGACCTCGCGGACGACGGTGTAGGTGGGCACGCCGGTCATGCGGGGTTCGGCCTTACCGGACAGGCCCTCCAGCGCCTTGTCGATGGCGGCCATCCGGCCATCGGTGTCGGAGGTCTCCACAAAGTGGCGGTAGTCCGCCTCGCTCGCCCAGTGCACGATGTTGTACACCCGGGTCCCGTCGGTGCTCACATGGAAACGAGCCGAGCGATATCCGGGATAGAAGCGCACCCACTGCTCCTGGATCTCCGCGAACGCCTCCACCAGCTCACGCTGTGTGTCGAAGCCATCAACGGTGTAGTCGATGATCGAATAAAAACCGGCAGTGGTGCTCATGACACATTCCTCAAGGTCGGATGCAGGGGCGAACGCCCCGGTCGCCATCGTGCAAACTCAACCGCACTTGAGGTCAACCGCCCAGATCACGGGTCGGGGTGGGGGGTTGTCGTACCGGCCGGAGCGTGTACACCACCCACCCGACGACTCAGCACGACGAAGGTGTGGCAGGAACAGCGACGCTAACTGTGGCGCGTCACCGCCAAGGTGCGCAGGACGCAGAACTCGTTGCCCTCGGGGTCGGCCATGACCACCCAGCTTCGGTCCGGGCCTTGGCCCACATCCGTCTGGGTGGCGCCGAGGCCGAGCAGCCTGGTCACCTCGTCGTGGGTGCTGCCGTCGATCGGGCTGACGTCGAGGTGGAGCCGGTTCTTCACCGTCTTGCCTTCGGGCACCTGGATGAACAGCAGGGTGGGCGGCATCTGGCGGGCCAGGACCTGCTCGACGGTCGGCTCCCAGGAGCCGATCTCGACCTTGCCCTCGTTCCGGTCGATCACTTCGAAGTCCAGGACCTCGCACCAGAAGGCCGCGAGTCTCTCCGGATCGTGGCAGTCGACGGCCAGCTCGGTGAGTCTACTTGTCATGTCTCTCCCTGTGTTTCAAGGCGTTCCGAACCATGCGGCAAGTGCCTCACGCAGCGAGGGCGAGGCGCTGTCCGCGGATTCGTCGAGGCCGGCGGCCCAGGCGACGTGGCCGTCCGGGCGGATGAGCAGTACGTCGGCCGGTCGGTCGTCGGTCTTGGCGGTGTGGATGTCGAGGAGATCCCGCCAGTCCTGGGCGGTCTGGCGGAGCTCTGGGCGGTCGGCCAGGTCGAGCAGGACGGGCCGGGCGGTGTGCATGAGCTCGGCGACGCTGGTGATGCCTTCGTCGGTGTGCAGGGTGAGATCGGGGGCGAAGGTGCCGGCCAGCGGGCACCGTGTGGCGACCGCCAGCACGCCCCCCCGCGCGCGTCGGTCTCGCTGGAGATGATCTTTGACTTCCAGCACCCGCACGCCGACACCGGGCCCGGCTACTGGTATGACGCCTACGTCCCGCGCCTCACCCGGCGGGGCCGTCAGATCGAGCGCGGCCCCGTGGTGGGGGACGCGGAAGAGGCCATGACCCTCGCCAGCATGGACGGGCTCGTCGTGCTCTTCCCTGCCCACGTCGCCCGCTACTGGGCACGGCCGGACATCGCCTACCTGCCGGTCACGGATCTGGAGCCGCTGCCGTACGCGCTGGTGTGGCGCAGCGAGGCGGAGAGCGAGCCCATCCGGGCCCTTTCCGGGGTCATCCGCGACCTGGGCCCTCTCCCGTCGGCCCCTGCCCCTTGAGGTGGCGTCCTCGGACGGTGTCAACAGCTCGACGAGGTAGGTGCCGTGAGTGGATCTCAGGCGGCCTCGATGGCGGGCGCCAAGGCCGGGTCGTCAGCGCGAGATCCCCCGGCGATCCTCGTTCGGGGACTGCCGGCGCGAGGCCGTCGAGAAGGCCGAGCGTCCCCAAGGGGACGCGGTGCCACGACCTCCGCCACTACTACGCCTCGACCCTGATCGCGGCGAACCTCAACCCGAAGAGCATCCAGCGCCGTCTCGGCCACGCCACCATCAGCGAGACGTTCGACACGTACCGGCACCTGTTCCCCGGCGACGAGGACCTCGGGCGCGGCGCGATCGACGCTGAGATCGAGAAAGACCTGGCGGAACAGAGCCGGAACAAGAAGGAAGCATGAACCCTCACCCCCTGGTCAGAGGGGTGGAAGTGACGAGCCGGCCTGTAGGCCGGGTTCTGTCCCTCGTTTCCGAAGGGGCGACCATCCATCTAGGGCCGCCGTTGCCGGCGGCCTCAAGCGGTCTACCCGCGCGGCTCGGGCGGGCAGCCCTCGAACGCCGCACGCGGGACGCTCCGGAGAGCGTCCCTTCTTGACCTTGCTCCGGGTGGGGTTTACCGAGCCGCCCACGTCACCGTGGGCGCTGGTGGTCTCTTACACCACCGTTTCACCCTTACCTCCCGCGGACGGGAGGCGGTCTGTTCTCTGTGGCACTGTCCCGCGGGTCGCCCCGGGTCGGTGTTACCGACCACCCTGCCCTGTGGAGCCCGGACCTTCCTCGGCGAGCCCCGCGAAGGGGCTCAACGCGGTCGCCCGGCCGGCTCGTCTGCCTGTGACCCTACCAAAGCGTCCGGTATCCCAAGGCCCGGTACGACGGCATCGAGGCGGTCACACCCGGTCAGCCGAGCACGACGTCCCGGGGCGAGCCCGCCGGCCGGAGCGGGCTGCGGCTGGAGAGCGCGCGAGATCCTCGGGACGGTCAGCCGTTCGGGTTGGTCTCGGCGATGGTGAGGAGCCGGGTGACGGTGTTCCAGTTGCGCATCGTGGCGGTGCCGTCGTCCGTCTTCGCGGCTGCGGCGAGCAGCTTGGAGTTTCGTATGCCGTCCGCCAGCCAGAAGTAGGACTCGCGCTCGTCGAAGTGGAAGCGCTCCGGCTCGAAGTCGGCGTGGGCGAAGGTCGGCGGCGGGGCCGGGGCGGCGCGGAAGGACACGAGGTAACGCGTGCCGTCCGTCGCCACGTCGCCGAACGGGTCGGACTCGACGACAGCGCGAAGTTCGCCGACCGTCCGCAGCACGCAGGCGATCGGGAAACCGGCTCGCTCCGCCAGCCCGGCCTCCATCAGCGGGCCCAGGGTGGAGGGCGGTTCGTCGCTGTCGAGGACGACGTTGCCGCTCTGCAGGAAGGTCCGGACCCCGGTGCAGCCCAGCTCGCCCAGCCAGCCTCGCAGGTCGGTCATCGACACCCGCCGCCGCGAGCCGAGATTGATTCCGCGCAGCAACGCGACATGGGTCGGCACGGCTCTATCTTGCCCCGGCGGTCTGGGGGGCGGTCAGGAGGGGCCATGGCGGTGCCGGTCAGCGTACTGATGGCCGCGCTGAGGGCTGTTGTTCGTCTTCCGGCAACCATCCCGCGGGCCGAGCCGGCGATCCGTGGCGACAAGCCGCACTGCCTGGCGTTCCACTTCTATCAGGACACACCCGAGGACCGGGAACGCCTCCCACGCCGGAGCGGACGCCACTGCCGGGGCGTGGCCGGATGCGCCTGCCGCACCGGGCCGGTGAGGCGATGCGGCTGGCGATCAGTCCCCGGCTCAGCGTGGGAACTGCCAGGGCCTCGGCCTTCTGCTTCGGACGGCCGAAGTCGGTGCCGACCGGCGCGCGGTTCAGCGAAGGTGCGCGGTGTCGTTGAACGACTTCACCACGCTCCGGCCGTCGGCGTAGTGCTCGACCAGCGACAGGCACGCGACGTCGAGGTGCATCCGGTACAGGGCCTCCGGCGGGGCCATCAGGGCGAGCCGCAGCAGCGTCTTGATGGGCGTCACGTGCGAGACGACCAGCACCGTACGACCCTCGTAGCGTTCGAGCAGCCGGTCACAGGCGCGCTGGACGCGTTCGGCCACCTGCGTGAAGCTCTCGCCCCCGGGAGGCGCCACGTCGGAGTCGGCCAGCCACCGGGTCAGCTCCTCCGGCCACCGGCGCTGGACCTCGGTGAACGTGTGCCCCTCCCACGCCCCGAAGTCGGTCTCCCTGAGGTCGTCGTCCACCTCGACGGGCACGCCGGTCTTCTCCGCGACCGCCTGCGCGGTGCGGCGGGCGCGCGCGAGCGGGGAGCACACGATGGCGTCCAGCCGGTACGGCGGGCGGGACAGCCGCTCGGCGGCGGCCGCGGCCTGCGCCAAGCCGTGGTCGGTGAGCTCGGGGTCACCGAGACCGGAGAAGCGGCGCTCGACCGAGAGCGGGGTCTCGCCGTGGCGCAGGAGCAGCAGGGACGTGGCGACCCGGGTGGGCGGCGCCCAACCGGTGCCCACGCCTTCGGACCGGCCGCCCTGGCGCTGCTGCTCGGCGGCGACGGACGCCGTGGGGGCCGAGAGGTCGAGGAGGTCGGTCTGGTCCCCCGAGCGGCCGGCGGGCCGTACCGCGCCGCCACGGGCGGCATCACCATGAGACGCGGCACCGCGGGCCGCCGCGCCGGACGCCTTGGAGGCGCCGGCCTCGCCGGCGGGGGACGTGGAGCGGGTCCAGGGGAGGCCCTTGGCGGCGGCGTCCATGGCCTCGTTGGCCAGGCGGTCGGCGTGGGAGTTGCGGGCGCGGGGGATCCACGTCCACTCGGACACGCGCAGCCGCCGCGCCAGTTCGGCCGCCTCGACGGCGAGCGGGCGCAGCCCCTCGTTCTTGATCTTCCAGCGGCCGGCCATCTGCTCGACGACCAGCTTGGAGTCCATGCGCACCGCGACCGACGCCCCCTCACCGCCCACGTCGAGGACGGCGCGCAGGCCGGCGATCAGCCCGCGGTACTCGGCGACGTTGTTGGTCGTGACGCCGATGGCCTCGGCGACCTCCGCCAGCACCTGGTCGTCGGAGGCGTCACGGACCACGGCGCCGTAACCGGCGGGTCCCGGGTTGCCGCGCGAGCCGCCGTCGGCCTCGATGACGTACGACGTCACAGGCCGGACTCTGGGGTGCGGACGAGGATGCGGCGGCACTCGTCGCAGCGCAGCACCTCGTCATGGGGGGCGGCCTTGATGCGGTTCATCTCGGCGATGGACAGCGCGACCTTGCAGCCCTGGCAACGGCCGCCACGCAGCATGGCGGCGCCCACACCGTACTGCTCCTTGAGCTTCTCGTAGAGCCCGAGCAGGTCGGCCGGGATGTCGCCGACGACGGTGGCGCGGCGGTCCTGGGTCTCGCCCGCCTCCTTGTCGATCTCGACGAGGGCGGCGTCGCGGCGGTCCTCGGCGGCGGCGCGGGTGGCGGCGACCTCGTCGAGCTTGGCGCGCAGGTCGGTGACCTTGCTGTCGGCGGCCTCCCGCCGTTCCATGATCTCCAGCACGACCTCTTCGAGGTCGCCCTGGCGCCGGTGCAGCGAGGCGATCTCGGACTGGAGGCTCGCGAGGTCCTTGGGCGAGGTCACGGCGCCGGAGTCGAGCCGCTTCTGGTCACGCTCGGCGCGGGCGCGCACGGTGTCGACGTCGCTCTCGGCCTTGGCCTGCTCACGGGCGAGGTCGCCGGCCTCGGTCTCGGCCTCGATCACCTCGGTGGCGAGCTTGGCGTAACGCTTGGACTGCTCCTCGATCTCGGCCAGCTCGGGCAGCGTGCGGCGACGGTGGGCGAGCCGGTCGGCGACGGAGTCGAGCTCGGCCAGGTCGAGGAGTCGCTTCTGGGCGTCAGGGGCTGCTTTCATGATCAATATCCTCTTGTCCAAGCATCGGTGACCGTGGCGGAGACGCGCGTCTCAACGTTAACGCCACCGCCGTGCAGGATGGACGCGGCGCCGCCCAGCCACGGCCACTCGGTGGCCCAGTGGGCGGCGTCGATGAGCGCGGGACCGCCGGCCTCGGCGAACTCGCTGGCCGGGTGGTGCCGCAGGTCAGCGGTGAGGAACGCGTCGACGCCCGCCGCGCGGGCCGTCTCCAGCAGCGAGTCGCCCGCTCCCCCGCTGACCGCCACGCGGGCGACGCGGCGCGACGGGTCGCCCGCGACGCGGATGCCCCACGACGTCTTCGGCAGGCCGTCGGCCACCGCGACCGCGAACTCCTCCAGCGTCACCGGCTCCGGCAGCTCCCCTACGCGTCCGAGGCCGCGCCACGGGTCGTCCGGGAACGGCCGGAGCGGCACCAGGTCGCCCACCAGGCCGACGGCGCGGGCCAGCGCGTCGGAGACGCCGGGGTTGGCGACGTCGGCGTTGGTGTGGGCGGTGTAGAGGGCGATGTCGTGCTTGATCAGGGTGTGGATGAGGCGGCCCTTGGGCGTGTTCGCGGCGACCGTGGTGGTGCCACGCAGGTAGAGCGGGTGGTGGACGACGATCAGGTCGGCTCCCCACTCGACGGCCTCGTCGAGCACGGCCCTGACCGGGTCGACCGCGAACAGCACCCGTGCCACCGGCTGGGCGGGGTCTCCGCAGACCAGACCCACCGCGTCCCACGACTCAGCCCGGGCGGGCGGGTAGGCCGCCTCGAGCACCCCGATCACCTCTGCCAGCGTCACTGCAGCCACCTCGGCAGACTATCGGGAACGGGGGGCGTCCCGTCCCCTGCCACGGGGCCACTCGCGGGGCTCCGCGCGACCGCCGTCCGGCGCGTGACCGGGCTGTCGTACGGCGAGCGGCCGGGCTGTCGTACGGCACGGGCCCGGCGTACCGTAAGTGGGTCCTGACATCCGTCGAGGAGGCATGGATGGCACCCAGGGTCGCGATCATCGGGGCGGGGTTCGGCGGGCTGTGCATGGCCATCCGCCTGGAGCGGGCCGGCATCACGACGTACACCGTGTTCGAGAAGGCGGGCGACCTCGGCGGGACGTGGCGTGACAACACCTATCCGGGCGCGGGGTGCGACATCCCCTCGCACCTGTACTCGTACTCGTTCGAGAAGTACGGGAGCTGGACGCGCCGCTATCCCAGACAAGCCGAAATCTTGGCCTATTTGCAGCATTGCGCCGATAAATACGGCGTCAGGCGGAAAATCTGCTTCGACACCGAGGTCGTGGGCGCCGCCTTCGACGGCAACCGCTGGCAGGTGACCACCGCGACCCGTTCCGCCGCGCCCTCGACCGAGGCGTTCGATGTGGTGGTGACCGCTATGGGCCAGCTCAACCGCCCCAACCTCCCCGACATTCCGGGAATGTCGGGCTTCGCGGGCACATCGTTCCACTCCGCCCGCTGGGACCACAGCCACGACCTCACCGGCAGGCGGGTGGCCGTGATCGGCAACGGCTCGTCCGCCGCCCAGCTCGTCCCCCACGTCGCCCGGGCCGCCGGGCGCCTGGAGGTGTTCCAGCGCACCCCGAACTGGGTGATCCCCAAGCCCGACGCCGCGTTCGGCTCCCGGACGAGGCTCGCCTTCCGGTACGTGCCGGGCGCGCAGCGCGTCTACCGTGAGTGGATCTACCGGTACGCCGAGACGACCCTGTATCCGGCTCTCGCCCAGGGCTGGAGCGCCGACCTGTTACGCAGGCGCGCCCTCGGGCACCTGCACCGCCAGGTGCCGGACCCGGGCCTGCGCGCCAAGCTCACCCCCGGCTACCCGCCGGGCTGCAAGCGCGTCGTCATCGACAGCGCCTTCTATCCCGCCCTGACCAGGCCGAACGTGGACGTGGTGACCGAGAAGATCGTCCGGGTGACGCCGGAGGGCGTCGAGACGGCCGAGGCTCTCCACCCGGCCGACACGATCATCTACGCCACCGGTTTCCGGAGCACCGAGTTCCTCGCGCCGATGAGCGTCACCGGCCGCGACGGGCTGACCCTCGCGGAGCGGTGGAGTGGCGGCGCGGAGGCGTACCTGGGGATCTCGGTGCCCGCCTTCCCGAACCTGTTCCTGCTGTACGGGCCCAACACCAACCTGGGCCACAACTCGATCGTCTTCATGCTGGAATGCCAGGTGAACCACGTCATGGCCTGCCTGCCGCACCTGACCGCGCACGGGCCCATGGAGGTGCGGCCGGAGGCGATGGCCGCGTGGACGCGGCGGCTCGGCGCCGCGATGGAGCGGATGGTGTGGCAGGACGGCTGCCGGAGCTGGTACAAGACGGCCGACGGCCGCGTCACCAACAACTGGCCGGGCACGACCACCCTCTACCGCAGGCTGACGTCCCGGCCGCCGCGCGCCGCGTACCGCCACGTGTGAGCCTGCACGACTTCACCGAACATCATCCCCGGCGTTGTCCACAGCCCACGGAGCTCGCACGGCGTCGTCCACAGGTCGCGCACGCGCATGGTCTCCGCCGGGCCCCGGGCGGTAGCGTCCCGGACATGAGCACATCCCTCCACCAGCGGTCCGTCGTCGCGGACGCCCACAACGACCTCCTCATGGCCGTCTCCGCCCGGCCGCCGGAGCGATGGGCCGCCTTCTTCCGCGAGCAGTGGCTGCCGCAGCTCCAGGAGGGCGGGGTCAATCTCCAGGTGCTACCGGTCTTCATAGACGACCAGTACCGGCCCGAGGGGGCGCTCCGGCAGACGCTGCGCATGATCGAGTGCGCGCACGTGATCGCCGAGGGCAACGCCGACCGGGTGGCGCTCTGCCTCACCTCGCGAGACATCGACGAGGCGCTGGAGTCCGGCCGGATCGCGCTGGTCCTGGCGCTGGAGAGCATGCCGGGGCTGGACGCGAGCGTGGAGCTCATCTCGACCGCGTACCGGCTGGGCGTGCGGATCGCCTCCATCGCCCACTTCGGCCGCACGCCGCTCGCCGACGGCAGCGGCGAGGACGCGACCGGCAGCGGGCTGACCTCGCACGGCGTCGCCGCGCTGAAGGAGATGGAACGGCTCGGCATGGTGTTCGACGTGTCGCACCTGGGCGCGTCCGGGGTGACGCACGTGCTGGAGCTGGCCACCAGGCCGGTCATGGCCACGCACTCGTCGGCCCGCGCGCTGCGCGACCACCACCGCAACCTCACCGACGACCAGATCCGCGGCGTGGCGGCCACCGGCGGCGTCATCTGCGTGAACTTCTTCGCCCCCTTCCTCACCGAGGACGCCCGGGCCGCGACGCTCGACCACGTCCTCGACCACATCGAACACATGGTGGGCGTGGCGGGCGTCGACCACGTGGGGCTCGGGCCCGACTTCATCCGCGAGGTCATGACGGACCTGACCCCGCCGTGCTGCGAGGACCTCGAGCCGAGAGGCGTGGACGTGCTGGCGGCCGTCCCCGGCCTGGAGGGACCCAGAGGGCTCCCGTTGGTGACCGAGGGCCTGCTCGGACGCGGCCTGCCGGAGAAGGACGTCGCCAAGATCATCGGTGGCAACCTGCACCGGTTCATCGGCGAGCTCCTCGCCTGATCGGGGAGAGGGCGAGGCCGACCTGACGGTCGTCGTCACCGGCTGACTCCAGGGCTGGAGCCGGGCCGGTCCGGGGGGAGTGCCGGCTGATCGGCTCCGAGGGTTGTGAGTGCCACATCGGCGGTAACGAGTTGATCTTGCTAGCGGTTCGGCGACAAGTGGCGCTTTCCGCTGATCGCAGGGCTACTTCCCGTAGCCACGCCTTTCGCGATCCTCTACGACGAGGAGGTCGCCTGCCGAAGACGCGCTCCCGACCCCTTCGAGGGCACAAAGCGGGCGGTGACGAGCGGGTCGGCGCGCGCCCTCGCGATCGCGGGCCACCTCCAGCCGGCGCGTGCCCTCGCGATCGCGGGCCACCTCCAGCCGGCGCGTGCCCTCGCGATCGCGGGCCACCTC
>NZ_JBFAIA010000066.1:0-40495 GCF_040654455.1 Nonomuraea sp. NPDC050691 | reverse complement strand
CGCCGGTCTGCTCGCCCTCGGCTCGACCCCGGCTCATGCCATTCCTCCTCCCCCGGGCGGGGGAGGAGTGCCGTTCGCGTGACACCCCGAGTCTGGGGTCTCAGGCGGCGACCTCCACGCGCTCCCGCTCACGCGCGGGCAGCACCTGGACCGCCGCGGGCTCCTCGCGCGGCAGCAGGCGCGCGGCGAGCGCGATCAGCAGGCCGAGCACCACCGCGAGCCCGAGCGCGGTACGCAGCGAGGTGGCGTCCGACAGGTACCCGATCACGACCGGGCCGAGCAGCAGCCCCGCGTACCCCATGGCGCCGGCCTGGGCGATCGCCGGCCCGGGGTTGTCCGTGGCGGAGCCGGCGAGCGACAGGGTCATCGGTGAGATCGTCGCCACGCCGAGCCCGACGAAGAACATCGCGATCACCGCCATCAGCGGCGCGGGGGCCGCCAGCACGGCCGTGAAGAACCCGGCCGTGGCCAGCCCCGACACGGTCAGCATGCCGCGCACCCCGAACCGCGACCGCAGCCGGTCGCCGGTCAGCCGGGCCAGCAGCATGCCCGCCTCGAACACCGGGTAGCCGAGCGCCGCCACCGCCTCCGGGGCGCCCAGCGAGTCACGCATGAACAGGCCGTTCCAGTCGGCGACCGTGCCCTCGACCATGAACGCGAAGAACATCAGCGCGCCCAGCAGGTAGACGATCGGCGGCATGCGGCGCCGCGCGGCCGTCCCGGACTCCCGGGCGGGGGCCTCGGCCAGGTACGCGCGGCCGGCCAGGATCATCACCGGCAGGGAGAACAGGCCGACCAGCGCCAGGTTCGCGGTGAAGGACAGGCCCAGCGCGATGGACAGGCTGCCCAGCCCGCCCGCCGAGATGGCGCCGACGCACCAGCCCGCGTGCATGCCGTTCATCAGGGGACGTCCGTAGGCGCGCTCGACGGTGGAGCCCTGCGCGTTCATCGCGATGTCCACCATGCCGAACGCGAGGCCGAAGAACGCGGCGGCGGCCAGGAGGACCGGGAGGTTCGGCGCGAACGCCACGCCCACCAGGCCGAGCGCCGTGAGCGGCCCGCCGACGCGCAGGACGGTCCTGCTGCCGAGGCGGGCCATGACGCGGCGCATGGACTGCATGGTGACGAGGGCGCCGAGGCCCCAGACGAGCAGGATGGTGCCCACGACGGACTCCGACAGGCCCAGCTTGTCGGTCAACGCCGGGATGCGCACGGTCATCGTGCCCACCATCAGTCCGGCCATCACGAACGTCAGAATGGCCCCGTACCGGGCCATCCGCAGGTCCTTCGCCATCACAGCACACCTCTCAGAGCGTCACGAACGTCATTAGAAAGTCGGGGGGAGCGGGCGCCTGCTCGCGGGGGGGAACGCCGGCGGGGGGCCGGCATCCCCCAGGGGCGGCGCCGTGGGGGGCTCGGTCGGGCGCGGCGGGGGTACCGCGGCCCTCGGGGACGGAGTCGGGCGTCGGTGGGGGGCCGGCGCCTGTGGGCATGCGGACGCCCGCCGGGTGGCCGGCGTCCTGGGCGGGGGCGCGGCTTGGTGCCGCCGTGGCCGCGGCACGGTGAACGCCCGTCGGGCGCGACGCGCCTCTTCTCCGTGTGGGCCATGGGCCGGAACGCGGGGGAAACGGGCCCACGTGAGGTGGGCGCCGTGCGTCCCCGCACCGGCCGCCTTGACCGGGGCTGATCCCCGGGCCAGAGCCTGGAACACCACGGTGGGCCGCCTTATTTCCATCCGGCCCACCCTTTTACGGCTCGCCCGATTCCTCGGGAATCCGCGCCGCTCCGGGGTCTCGTAGGCTACGGCGCCTGGGGAGGTTTCAGCAGCGCGCGCAGGCGGGCCTCCAGGGCCAGCAGGTCGCCCTCGGTGTTGAGCCCCGGGTCGTGGCTGGCCACGTCCCAGAGCCCCTCACACGCGAGGCGCACCACCTGGGACGCCAGCGGGTCGGGCTCCTCGCCCAGCCCCTCGCGATGCCAGCGCGACATGGCCTCGCGCAGCGGCGCCAGCAGGAACAGGTTGCCCGAGGCCCCGGTGACCACGGCCCATCGTCGCAGCCGGCCCGAGCGGACGGCCGCCAGCGTGGCGGTGAGGTAGCGCTCGGTGTAGGTGCCGCCCACCTGGGCGGCCATGAGCTGGTCGAAGTCGTCGATGAGACGCTCGACCATGCCTTTGATCAGGGCCTCCTTGCTGCTGAAGTGGTAGAGGAGGCCTCCCTTGCTCACCCCCGCGCGGTCGGCGACGGCGGAGAGCGTGAGCGCGGCCGAGCCCTGATCGCAGAGCAGATCCTCCGCGGCGTCCAGCAACTCGTCCCGTCTCATGGCCCTACTGTACCGTCCGGACGGTACAGCGGCAAACGGGATACCCTTGGCGGGTGAGCAGACCGTCGGCCTACCTTGATCACGCTGCGACCACCCCGATGCTTCCCGAGGCGATCGAGGCCATGACGGAGCAGCTCGGCCAGGTCGGCAACGCCTCGTCGCTGCACGCGGCGGGCCGGCGGGCGCGCCGGGTCGTCGAGGAGGCGCGCGAGAGCATCGCCGACGCGCTGGGCGCCCGGCCGAGCGAGGTGGTGTTCACCTCCGGCGGCACCGAGGCCGACAACCTCGCCATCAAGGGCCTCTACTGGGCGCGCGCCCCGCGCCGCCGCATTCTGATCAGCTCGGTCGAGCACCACGGCGCCCTCGACCCCGCCCACTGGCTGGCCGACACGCAGGGCGCCCAGGTGGAGCTCCTGCCCGTCGACGGGCTCGGCCGCGTCCGGCCCGACGCGCTGCGCGCCGCAATCGACCGCGACCCCGGCGACGTCGCCCTGGTCAGCGTGATGTGGGCCAACAACGAGGTCGGCACCGTCCAGCCGGTCCACGTGCTCGCCGCGGTGGCGCGCGACCACGACATCCCGTTCCACACCGACGCGGTGCAGGCGGTCGGCCAGCTGCCCGTGTCGTTCGCCGGGTCGGGGGCCGACGCGGTCACCGTCAGCGGCCACAAGATCGGCGGCCCCGTCGGGGTCGGCGCGCTGCTGCTGGCGCGCGGCCTGACGCCGGTCCCCGTCCAGCACGGCGGCGGTCAGGAGCGCGACGTGCGCTCCGGCACGCTCGACGCCCCCGCCATCGCGGGCTTCGCCGCCGCGGTGCGGGTCGCGGTCAAGGAGCAGGAGAGCCAGCGGCTACGGCTGGCGGAGCTGCGCGACGACCTGATCCGGCGGGTACGCCAGGCGGTGCCCGACGTGGTGCTCAACGGCGACCCCGCCGAACGGCTGCCGGGCAACGCCCACTTCTCCTTCCCCGGCTGCGAGGGCGACGCGCTGCTCATGCTGCTCGACGCCAAGGGCGTGGAGTGCTCGACCGGCTCGGCCTGCTCGGCGGGCGTGGCGCAGCCGTCCCACGTGCTGCTGGCCATGGGCGCCGACGCGGTGTCGGCGCGCGGGTCGCTCAGGTTCTCGCTGGGGCACACCTCGACGCGCGACGACGTCGACCGGCTCATCGAGGTGCTGCCCGGGGCCGTCGAGCGCGCCCGCCGCGCCGGCCTCGGCTGACCGCCGCTCCGCTGCTGATCAGTTCTGCCGGTGATCAGGTTCCTCGGCGACAGGTTCCGCCGGCGATCAGGTTCCGCCGGTGATCAGGTGAGGAAGGGGGCGACCGCGGTCCAGGCCGGGTCGTCCGTCACCGCCACCCGCGCCTTGCCCTCGTTCCACCCTTTGGCCAGCTCCTTGGCCCAGGCGGCGGCGTCGCCGTCCGGGTCGGCGTACAGGTGGAAGACCCGCACCCCCTCGGCGCTCAGGTGGACGGCCAGGAGGGCCGTCTCCCGCCGGTCGAGCAGCCCGGCCGACAGCCGCTCCTCGAAGGCGCGCAGCGCGGCGAGCGAGTCGCCGGCGGGCTGGCCGCCCTCGTCGCGGTGCCGGTACGGCAGCGCGATCTCCACGTGCTGGTCGAACAGCGGATGGTCCACCGGCCGCAGCGGATGGCGGGCGGCCGCGGTCAGCGGCGCGCCGCCGCCCGTCTGCCCCTCAAGCAGCGCCCACTGCTCCTCGCCCGCGCCGGGCGCGAGGTCCGTCGCCAGGTCGGCCACCACGGCCGGCAGGTGCGCGGCGGCGACCGCGTCGATCGGCTCGAACGTCACCGGGGCGATCTCGCCCACCCACCGGGCCACGTCGTCCTCGCCCAGCAGCCAGTCGAGGGCGAGCAGCGTCGCCTCCAGCCGGTCGTCCTCGTCGAGGTCGGCGAAGACCGGGTGGTAGGCCGACACGTCGACGCGTGAGCCGTCACGCGGCACGCGCAGCCCGAGCGTCAGCTTGTCCAGCCCGAACGTGTGCTCGCCCACGTCGAGCGTGCGCTCCGCCGCCCGCGGGTCGGCCTGCCGCGACGGGTGGAACTCCCACAGCAGGTCGCTCTCCGGCGCCGCCCCGGCCCAGCGGTGGGCCAGGGGCCGCAGCTCGGCGTCGCCCGCGGAGGTCACCACCAGGGCGTGGGCCGCCTCCTTGCCGGGGGCGAGCTCCCACGTCAGGCCGGGGTGGAGCGCCCTCACGGCGGGCTCGACCAGCTCCGCCAGGCCGGCCATGTCGTCGGCGGCCACCAGGGAGTCGACGCGGGGCCGCGCCTCCTCCCACCACGTCCAGAACGCGGGCACGCCGCCACCCGGGCCGCCCGTCCCGTTCCCGCCGGTGCCGTCCTCGCCGTCCTTGCGCCCGAACAGTCGCATAGCCGTGCATCCTTCCAGACCGCGCACGTCCTCGCACGTTGGACGCCGCCGGCCGGCCTCCGAGCCGCCTGTGAGCCGCCGCCGAGCCGCACCGGGCCGCACCGGGCGCGAGGCGCACCCTCCATCGGACAGTACGCTTGGAACGTCATGGGATTGCGTGTGCTTGCCGCCATGTCGGGCGGCGTCGACTCAGCCGTGGCCGCCGCCCGGATCGCCGAGGCCGGTCACGAGGTCACCGGTGTCCATCTCGCGCTGTCGGCCAATCCCCGATCCCACCGCACGGGTGCCCGGGGCTGCTGCACGATCGAGGACTCGCGTGACGCGCGCCGCGCCGCCGACGTGATCGGCATCCCGTTCTACATCTGGGACATGGCCGAGCGCTTCCAGCGCGACGTGGTCGAGGACTTCGTGGCCGAGTACGCCGCGGGCCGCACGCCCAACCCGTGCCTGCGGTGCAACGAGAAGATCAAGTTCGCGGCGGTGCTCGACCGGGCGCTGGCGCTCGGGTTCGACGCCGTGGCGACCGGCCACCACGCCAGGCTCGTCGACGGCGTGCTCTCGCGCAGCGTCGACCACGCCAAGGACCAGTCATACGTGCTGGGCGTGCTCACCCGCGAGCAGCTCAGCCACGCGATCTTCCCGCTGGGTGACTCCACCAAGACCGAGGTGCGCGAGGAGGCGGCCCGGCGCGGCCTGACCGTCGCCGACAAGCCCGACAGCCACGACATCTGCTTCATCGCCGACGGCGACACCCGGGGCTTCCTGGCCGAGCGGCTGGGCGCCGCCGAGGGGCGGATCGTCGACCAGTCGGGCGAGGTGGTGGGCAGCCATCAGGGAGCCCACGGGTTCACGGTGGGCCAGCGCAAGGGCCTGCACATCGACCGGCCGGCCGCCGACGGCAGGCCGCGCTACGTGCTGTCGATCGAGCCGGTGTCCAACACGGTCACCGTGGGGCCGCGCTCGGCGCTGGAGGTCACGACGATCACGTGCGGCCGTCCGGTGTGGAACGGCCCGTCGAGCCTCGACGCCCTGACCGTCCAGCTCCGCGCGCACGGCGAGGTGTACGGGTGCCGCTTCGAGGAGACCGGCGATGGGCTGCGCATCGAGCTCGACCGGCCGGCCACGGGCGTCGCCGCCGGCCAGGCAGCGGTGCTCTACTCCGGCGCGACCGTCATCGGCAGCGCCACGATCGCCCACGCCGCCTGACAGACGCGTTCAGCCGAGGGCCGGGTCAGCCGAGGTCGACCGACCCGCCGACGGGGATCCGCCGGATGTCGGCGCCCTGCTTGTCGGCCTCCAGCTCGAGCCAGGTGTCCAGCAGGCCCAGCCCCACCTCGTTGTACAGCGCGTCATGCGTCGAGTACGCCCGCGCCGGCCGGATCGTGCGCAGGTACTCGACCACCTCCGGCAACCTCAGCCAGGGCGCGGTGGTGGGCACCAGCAGCGTCGGCACCTCCACCCCGGGCACCGTGAGCGCGTCACCCGGATAGAACACCTCGTCTTCGATCATGAATCCGACGTTCTGCACGATCGGCATGTCGGGATGGTTCGCGGCGTGCCACTCGCCGAACGTCCGTACACCGAATCCCGCCACCTCGAACGCGTCGCCGTGGCGTACCGTCTGGATCTTGGCCGGCACCTCGGCCAGCTCCGCGGCGACCGCCTCGCACGTCCAGATCTCCAGGCCCGCCGGTGCGGTCTTCAACCGTTCGGGCTCCACGTGGTCGGCGTGCTGGTGCGTGATCAGCACCGCGTCGGCGCCGTCCAGCGCCTCGGCCTCGCTGAACATCCCCGGGTCGATGACGAGGACCTTGCCGTCCTTCTCCAGTCGCACGCATGCGTGGCCGTACTTGATGAGCTTCATCTTGGAGAGCCTACGCTTGTCCCATGTTGACGTGGGAGGCCACCGGGGTCGGGTCGCATCCGGGCCAGGATCACCTTGAGGCGGCGCGGGTCGTGTTCGGCGAGCTGCCGGGGCTGCCGTACCTGCCGGAACTGCCGGCGCGGGGCGTGGGCGCCGACATGATCGGCCGTACGGCGGCGCTGCTGGTCGAGCTGCCGGTGGAGGTGCAGCCGTCCGGCTGGCGGCTGACCGGGCGGCCGGGGCGTGATCACCAGCGGGCCGTCGACCACCTCAGGCGTGACCTCGACGGCCTCGAGGAGGTCGGGCACGCCTACGAGGGGCCGCTGAAGGTGCAGGTGTGCGGGCCGTGGACGCTGGCCGGCGCGCTGGAGCTGCGCCACGGCGACAAGGTGCTGTCCGACCACGGGGCGGTGCGCGACCTGACCGACTCCCTCGCGCAGGGCGTGGCCGACCATGTCGCGGAGGTGCGGCGGCGCCTGCCCGGCGTCACCGAGGTGGTGCTCCAGCTCGACGAACCGGGTCTGCCGGGGGTGCTGGCCGGCACCGTGCCGACCGCCTCGGGCTTCGGGCGGCTGCCCGCCGTGGAGGAGTGGCGGGTGGAGGAGTCGCTGCGCGGGTTCCCGTCGCCGGTCGTCCACTGCTGCGCGCCGTCCGTGCCGTACGGCGTGCTGCGCAGAGCGGGCGTGCGCGGCGTCTCCGTGGACGCCTCCCTCGTCCGGCGGCGCGACGAGGACGCGGTCGGCGAGGCCGTCGAGGCGGGGCTGCTGCTGTTCCTCGGCGTGGTGCCCGGCACCGACACGCGGCTGCCCGACGTGGGCGTCGTCGCCAAGCCCGCGCTGGAGCTGTGGCGGCGCCTCGGGTTCGCGGCCGAACGGCTGGCGGAGCAGGTCGTGCTGACGCCGTCGTGCGGGCTGGCCGGCGCCTCTCCCGCGTACGCGAGGGCGGCCCTGGCGGCCTGCCGCAAGGCGGGCCGGGTGCTCAGGGAGGATCCGGAGGCGGGGGCCGCCGGATGACCTCTCACCAGGCCATTCTTGTCAGTGCTCGGCGATAGCGTTCTCCCAGGGGTCGTCAGAGGAAGGAGTGCCGGCGTGAGCGAGCTGAACACCGAGACCGGGGGCGTGCCGGTGGAGGCGCTGAAGCGCCATGCGGAGCTGTCGGAGCTGGTCGAGGAGGCCCGCTGGCGCTATTACGTGCTCGACCAGCCCACGGTCAGCGACTCCCAGTTCGACGCCTGGTTCAACGAGCTGCTGGCGCTGGAGGCGGCGCATCCGTCGCTCCAGACGCCCGACTCGCCGACCCAGAAGGTGGGCGCGCCGGTCTCGGGCGACTTCGCCAAGGTCGACCACCTCGCCCGCATGGAGAGCCTCGACAACGCCTTCAACGCCGCGGACATGGCGGCCTGGCAGGCGCGCGCCGAGCGGCTCGCCGAGCGCGACCCGGCCCCGTACCTCGTGGAGCTCAAGATCGACGGGCTGGCGGTGGCGCTGGTCTACCGCGACGGCCGGCTGGAGCGCGGCGCGACCCGCGGTGACGGCCGTACCGGTGACGACGTGACGGCCAACGTCCGCACCATCAAGGGCGTGCCCCACCGCCTCAAGGGCGACGACGTGCCCAGCCTGGTCGAGGTGCGCGGCGAGGTCTACATCCCGGTCGCCGACTTCAAGACGCTCAACGAGCAGCTCGTCGAGCAGGGCAAGCCGCCGTTCGCCAACCCGCGCAACTCGGCGGCCGGCACGCTGCGGCAGAAGGACCCGCGCGTCACCGCGCAGCGCCCGCTTCGCATGATCGTCCACGGGGTCGGCGTCTGGGAGGGCGCCACCCCGCCGCGCACGCAGTCCGAGATGTACGACCGGCTGCGCGAGTTGGGGCTTCCGGTGAGCGACCTGTACCGGGTCGTGGGCAGCCCGGCCGAGGTCGACGCGTTCATCGAGCACTACCACGCGCACCGGCACGACCCCGCGTACGAGATCGACGGCGTGGTGGTCAAGGTCGACGACTTCCGGCTCCAGCGGGAGCTGGGCTCCACCTCCCGGGCGCCGCGCTGGGCGATCGCCTACAAGTACCCGCCGGAGGAGGTCAACACCAAGCTCCTCGACATCCAGGTCGGCGTCGGCCGCACGGGCCGGGTCACGCCGTTCGGGGTGATGGAGCCGGTGTCCGTGGCCGGGTCCACGGTCGAGCGGGCCACCCTGCACAACGCCGCGATCGTGGTCAAGAAGGGCGTGCTCATCGGCGACACCGTGGTGCTGCGCAAGGCGGGCGACGTCATCCCCGAGATCGTCGGGCCGGTGGCGGCGCTGCGCGACGGCTCCGAGCGGGAGTTCGTCATGCCCACGCACTGCCCCGAGTGCGGCACCGAGCTGGCCTACGAGCGCGAGGGCGACGCCGACCTGCGCTGCCCCAACGCGCGCGGCTGCCCCGCGCAGATCCGCGAGCGCCTCTACTTCGCGGCCGGGCGTTACGCCCTCGACATCGACGGCCTCGGCTACGTCGCGGCCACCGCGCTGTCCCAGCCGCTGCCGCCGCAGGAGCCGGTGGTGCGCACCGAGGCCGACCTGTTCGACCTGACGCTCGACCAGCTCATCCCGATCCGCTCCGTGGTGCGCGACATGGACAGCGGCCTGCCCAAGATCGACCCCAGGACGGGCGAGGAGAAGGTCGTCTCGTTCTTCTCCAACCTCAGCGGCGAGGCCAGCCAGAACGCGGTCAAGCTCATGGAGTCGCTGGAGCAGGCCAAGCAGGTGCCGCTGTGGCGCGTCCTCGTGGCACTGTCGATCCGCCACATCGGCCCGCCCACCGCCCAGCTCCTCGCCCGCGAGATGCGCTCGATGGACGCCATCATGAACGCCTCGGAGGAGGAACTGGCCGCGGTCAAGGACATCGGGCCCCGCACGGCGGCGGTGATCCGCGAATGGTTCCAGGTCGACTGGCACCGCGAGATCGTCGAGCGCTGGCGCGCGGCCGGGGTGCGCATGGAGGACGAGCCGGCGCCGGAGAAGGGGCCGCAGATCCTCGACGGGCTCACCTTCGTGGTGACGGGCACGCTGGAGGGCTACACCCGCGACACGGCGGCCGAGGCGATCACCAGCCGGGGCGGCAAGGTGGCGGGCTCGGTCTCGAAGAAGACGGCGTTCGTCGTCGTGGGGGAGAACGCCGGGTCGAAGTACGACAAGGCGGTCAGCCTGGGGGTGCCGATCCTGGACGAGGCGGGCTTCGACACCCTCCTCAAGGACGGCCCGGAGGAGGCGGCCAAGGTGGCGGTGAAGCCCGAGCAGTGACCGTGGCGCCGGGCGGCGCGCCCGCCCTCGCGGATCCTCAGGGGTGAGGGCGCGCCCGCGCCCCTGAGGCGCGCCCGCCCTCGCGTCCTCACGCCTTCGCGCGACGAACCCCTCGGCGCCCCTCCCTGCCCCGGTGGCCGACCTCTCGGCGCCCCTCCAGCCCACGGCCGCCGACCTCTCGGCCCCCTTCCACCGGCGGGGACACCCCGAGGCAACCCACAGCCCCCGGGAGTGCCCCGCCTGGCGGCGGCCCGTCCGCGGTGCGGCGTCCACGCGGGGCGACACGCCCGGAGGGAGAACAGATCACATTCAGGGGTAGCAAAAGGGCTGAAACTCGCCCGCGCAGGTACAGAGCGTCGATATGCTGTCTACACAGTGTGCTTTCCGGGCATATGTCCGTTAGGAGAAGTGACGGAACGTACGCGGTTGGTTTCGCGAAGTGGGGTAAAGGTCGTACCCTCCCATAGTGACCTGATGGGGGTTCTGTTTACCGATGACTGACCCAACCGACACCCGCGACACAGGACCACGCGTCGGTACGCCCCTGTGGGCGTACCTCGCGGGCATCACCGCGATCGGCTTCACCGCCCTGGCCGTGTCCCTGCTCAGGCTGGAACCCGAGCCGATGATGGAGCTGGCCCGCACGTCCCTGTTCTGGGTGCTGGCCGTGCTGGTCATCCTGGGGGAGCTGCGGCCCGTGATGGTGTCCTCGGCGGCCCTGGTCGGCGGCACGTATCCCTCGACGATGTTCACCTTCGCCGTGCTGCTGCACTTCGGTCTGCCCGTGGCGGTGCTCACGCAGTGCGTGGCCGTCGCGATCAACGGGGTGGTGACGCGCCGGGCCTGGCATCGGGTGATGTTCAACACCGCGCAGTCGACGCTCGCGCTGACCGCCGCCGCCGTGGTGCTGGGCCTGTTCGGGATCGTGCCGAGTCCCGCCCGGCCGTGGGTGCCCGAGGGGGGCGACCTGGCCGCCATCGGCATCGCGGGCGTCGCCTACTTCGCCGTGCGGGCCGCGCTGGTCAGCGGCGCCGTCGCCCTGCACGAGCGCCGGTCGATCGCGCGCGTGATCAGGGCCTCGGTCGGCCCGCAGAGCCTCGTGTACGCGGGGCTGCTCGGCCTCGCGCCGCTGGTCGTGGTCGTCATGAGCCAGGCGCCCGAGATGGTGCCGCTGTTCGTGGCGCCGCTGGCCGCCGTCTACTTCACCGCGACGCTGTCGATGCGCCGCGACCACCAGGCCCTGCACGACGAGCTGACCGGCCTGCCCAACCGCAAGATGCTCATCGTGAGCACCGAGGAGGCGCTGGCCGAGGCCCGCCAGGAGGAGCGGGTCGGCCTGTTCCTGCTGGACCTCGACCGGTTCAAGGAGGTCAACGACACCATGGGGCACCCGGTGGGCGACCGGCTGCTCCAGATGGTGGCCCACCGGCTCACCCACTCCGTACGGCCCGGCGACGTGGTGGCCAGGCTGGGCGGCGACGAGTTCGCCGTGCTCCTGCCCTCGATCCGCGACGCCCACGCGGCGCGCGAGGTGGCGGCCCGGCTGCGGGCGGCCCTGACCGAGCCCGTCCGCCTGGAGGGCATGACGTTCGACCTCGACGGCTCGGTCGGCATCGCCCTCTACCCCGACCACGCCCCCGACTTCGAGCTGCTGCTGCAACGCGCCGACGTGGCCATGTACCTCGCCAAGGAGGGCCGCACGGGCGTGGAGCTCTACCAGCCCAACAAGGACCGCAACTCGCCCGAGCGCCTCAACCTGCTCGGCGACCTGCGCCGCGCCGTCGACAACGGCGAGCTGCGGCTGCACTACCAGCCCAAGGTGAGCCTGACCGACGGCACCGTCCACGGGGTGGAGGCGCTGCTGCGCTGGCGGCACCCGGTGCACGGGCCGATCGCGCCGTCGGAGTTCATCCCGCTGGCCGAGCAGTCCTACCTGATGCGCCAGCTCACCGCGTACGTCATCGAGAACGCGCTGGAGCAGGCCGCCCGCTGGTGGCACACGGGCCTGCCGGTGCGGGTCTCGGTCAACATCTCGGCCCGCGACCTGCTCGACTCGGCGCTGCCGGAGCATCTGGAGCTGGGGCTGGCCAAGTACCAGCTCCCGCCGGCGGCCATCCAGCTGGAGGTCACCGAGCGCATCCTCATGGGCGACCAGGCCTACCAGCACGAGGCGATCAAGGCGCTGGCCGCGCTCGGGGTGCCGCTCGCGCTCGACGACTTCGGCACCGGCTACTCCTCGCTCATCCGGCTCCAGCGGCTGGCCATCTCCGAGGTCAAGATCGACGCGTCGTTCGTGCGGCGCATCGCCGACTCCGAGGACGACGCGCGGATCGTCCGCTCCATCGTCGACCTGGTCCGCTCGCTCGGGCTGCGCTCGGTCGCGGAGGGCGTCGAGACGGACGCGGTGGCGCTGCGCCTGGCCGAGATGGGGTGCGACCTCGGCCAGGGCTGGCTGTTCGGCAAGCCGATGTCCCCGGCCGACGCCACGGTGTGGCTGCGCGACCGCTTCGAGCCCTCGTCCGCCATCGAGTACGGCTACCGCCCGGAGGTCACCCAGACGGCCTAGCGGCCGTCCGAGCCCCACGGGTGGAGGCCGGGCGTGTTGCCAGGGTGTCAATGGTTCGGAGGCGTTCCGTCACGGCCCCTAGGATGTGAGTGTCCAAACTCCATCCACGAAACGGGTTCAACGACTCATGTCCGCCATAACCCGCGACGAGGTCGCGCACCTGGCCCGGTTGTCCAGGCTGGCGCTCACCGACGACGAGCTCGACCACTACGCCACGCAGCTCGATGCCATCATCGAGTCGGTCGCGAAGGTCGCCGAGGTCGCCGCCGAGGACGTGCCGCCGTCGTCGCACGCGCTCCCGCTGACCAATGTCTTCCGTGCCGACGAGGTGCGACAGTCCCTGACGCCCGAGCAGGCGCTCTCCGGCGCCCCCGCCGTCGAGGACGACCGCTTCAGGGTGCCGCGCATCCTCGGGGAGGAGGCATGAGTCTCATCCGTAAGACCGCCGCCGAGCTGGGCTCGATGATCGCGGCCGGCGAGGTGTCGGCCGTCGAGGTGGCCGAGGCGCACCTCGACCGCATCGCCGAGGTCGAGCCCAAGGTCAACGCGTTCCTGCACGTCGACCGGGAGGTGACGCTCGGCCAGGCACGCGCCGTCGACGAGCGGCTGCGTTCCGGTGAGCGGCTCGGCCCGCTGGCCGGTGTGCCGATCGCGCACAAGGACATCTTCAGCACGCACGACATGCCGACCACGGCCGCGTCCAAGATCCTCGAAGGCTGGCGCCCGCCGTACGACGCGACCGTGACGCGCCGCCTGCGCGAGGCCGGGCTGGTCATCCTGGGCAAGACCAACCTGGACGAGTTCGCGATGGGCTCCTCCACCGAGAACTCCGCCTACGGCCCGACCCGTAACCCGTGGGACCTGGACAAGATCCCCGGCGGTTCGTCGGGTGGTTCGAGCGCGGCCGTAGCCGCGTACCAGGCGCCGCTGTCCACCGGCACCGACACGGGCGGCTCGATCCGGCAGCCCGCGGCGGTCACCGGCATCGTCGGCATGAAGCCGACCTATGGCGGCTCGTCCCGGTACGGCCTGATCGCGTTCGCCAGCTCGCTCGACACGCCGGGCCCGTTCGCCCGTAACGTGCTCGACACGGCGCTGCTGCACGAGGCGTTCTCCGGGCACGACCCGCTCGACTCGACCTCCATCGACGCGCCGGTGCCCTCCGTGGTGGAGGCGGCCCGGCAGGGTGACGTGGCGGGCCTGCGGGTCGGCGTGGTCAAGGAGTTCGGCGGCGACGGCTACCAGCCGGGCGTGCTGGCCCGCTTCAACGAGGCCGTGGCGCTGCTGGAGTCGCTCGGCGCCAAGGTCGTCGAGCTGTCGTGCCCGTCGTTCGCGACGGCGCTGCCCGCCTACTACCTGATCGCGCCGTCGGAGTGCTCCTCCAACCTGGCGCGCTTCGACGCCATGCGTTACGGCCTGCGCGTCGGCGACGACGGCACCCGCAGCGCCGAGGAGGTCATGGCGCTGACCCGGGCCGCCGGCTTCGGCCCCGAGGTCAAGCGGCGCATCATGCTCGGCACGTACGCCCTGTCGAGCGGCTACTACGACGCCTACTACGGCCAGGCGCAGAAGGTGCGCACGGTCATCGCGCGGGAGTTCGAGGCCGCCTACCACCAGGTGGACGTGCTGGTCTCGCCGACGACGCCGACGACGGCGTTCCCGATCGGCGAGCGCGCCGACGACCCGATGGCGATGTACCTCGCCGATCTGTGCACGATCCCGGCCAACCTGGCGGGCAACGCGGCGATCTCCGTGCCGTGCGGCCTGGCCGACGAGGACGGCCTGCCGGTCGGCCTGCAGATCATGGCGCCGGTGCTGGGCGACGACCGCTGCTACCGTGTCGCCGCCGCGGTCGAGAAGGCCCTGGAGAGCCGCTGGGGCGGCCCGCTGCTGAAGGAGGCTCCGGCACTGTGACGACCACGAAGATGTCCTACGACGAGGCGCTCGACCGGTTCGAGCCGGTGCTGGGCCTGGAGACGCACGTCGAGCTGGGCACCACGTCGAAGATGTTCTGCGGCTGCCGCACGACGTTCGGCGCGCCGCCCAACACGCAGGTCTGCCCGGTCTGCCTGGCGTTCCCCGGCTCGCTGCCGGTGGCCAACGCCAAGGCGATCGAGTCGACGATCCGCATCGGCCTGGCGCTGAACTGCTCCATCGCCGAATGGTGCCGCTTCGCCCGGAAGAACTACTTCTATCCGGACATGCCGAAGAACTACCAGATCTCGCAGTACGACGAGCCGCTCTGCTTCGACGGCTACATCGACGTCGAGGTCGACGGCGAGACCGTGCGCATCGAGATCGAGCGGGTCCACCTGGAGGAGGACACCGGCAAGTCCACCCACGTGGGCGGCGCGACCGGCCGCATCCACGGCGCGGACTACTCGATCGTCGACTACAACCGCGCCGGCATCCCGCTGGTCGAGATCGTGACCAAGCCCATCCCGGGCGCCGACCGGCTGGCGCCGGAGGTGGCCAAGGCGTACGTCACCGAGCTGCGCGAGATCATGCGTTCCCTCGGCGTCTCCGACGTGCGCATGGAGGAGGGGTCGCTGCGCTGCGACGTCAACGTCTCGCTCATGCCGCGCGGCTCGTCCGAGTGGGGCACCCGCACCGAGACCAAGAACGTCAACTCCCTGCGCAGCGTCGAGCGCGCCGTGCGCAGCGAGATCGAGCGGCAGGGCGCGGTCCTCGCCGGCGGCGGCCGGATCGTGCAGGAGACCCGGCACTTCCACGAGGACACCGGGACGACCACGTCCGGCCGGTCCAAGGAGGAGGCGCAGGACTACCGCTACTTCCCGGAGCCCGACCTGGTGCCGATCGCGCCCGACCCGGCGTGGGTGGCCGAGCTGAAGGCGGCGCTGCCCGAGCTGCCGTCGCTCAAGCGCAAGCGGCTGCAGGCCGAGTGGGGACTGTCCGACCTCGACATGCAGGCCATGCACAACGCCGACGCCATCGACCTGGTCGAGGCGACGGTCGCGGCGGGCGCCCCGGCGGCCGACGCGCGCAAGTGGTGGATGGGCGAGCTGGCCCGCCGCGCCAACGAGACCGGCACCACGCTCGCCGAGCTGCCGATCACGCCGGCCCACATCGCCCGCGTCACCGAGCTGGTGGCCTCCGGCACGCTCAACGACAAGCTCGCCCGCGAGGTGCTCGAGGGCGTGCTGAACGGCGAGGGCACGCCGGACGAGGTGGTCGACAAGCGCGGCCTCAAGATCGTCAATGACGAGGGCGAGCTGTCCGCGATCATCGACGAGGTCCTCGCGGCCAACGCCGACGCGGCCGAGAAGGTCCGCTCCGGCAAGATCGCCGCAGCGGGCGCCCTGGTCGGCGGCGTGATGAAGGCCAGCCGCGGCAAGGCCGACGCGGCCCGGGCGCGGGTGCTGATCCTGGAGAAGCTGGGCGTCTCGGAGTGACCCAAGGCTCGGAGTGACCCAAGGCTCGGAGTGATCCAAGGCTCGGAGTCATCCGAAGAGCTCTGGACGTGCGAAAGGCCCCGCCGGCGGATGAACGGCGGGGCCTCAGCACATCCCTGGATTCCCCTGAAGCACTGATCGCTGTGCCCGGGAAACCGGTGGTCAATCCTGTTCGTGGATGACGGTCGGCGCGAGTTCCTTGCGCACGGCCAGCTTGCGCACCAGCGGCGTGAGCAGCGCGCCCAGCGCGAGCAGCAGCAGCACCACGGCGACCGGGCTCTTGACCAGCACGGTCACGTCGCCGGCGCCGATGGCCAGGGCCCGGCGGAGCTGGATCTCCGCCATCGGTCCGAGGATCATGCCGATGACCGCCGGCGCGACGGGCAGCCCGAAGCGGCGCATCGCGAACCCGAGCAGACCGAGCAGGTACAGCACGACCAGGTCCACCACGGTCCCGTTCAGCGCGTAGACGCCGAGGGCGGCGAACACCACGATCCCGGCGTACAGGTAGGGCCGGGGGATCCGCAGCACCCGCGCCCACAGCGGGGCGAGGGGCAGGTTCAGCACCAGCAGCATCGTGTTGCCGATGAACAGCGACGCGATCATGCCCCACACCAGCGCGGGGTTGTGGTCGAACAGCTGCGGGCCGGGCTGCAGGCCGTACTGCTGGAAAGCGGCCAGCAGGATGGCGGCCGTCGCGGACGTGGGCAGGCCCAGCGTCAGCAGCGGCACGAGCGTGCCCGCGGCGGAGGCGTTGTTGGCCGCCTCCGGTCCCGCCACGCCCTCGATGGCGCCCTTGCCGTACTCCTCGCGGGCCTTGCCGCGGGCCAGGCGCTTCTCGGCGGCGTACGACAGGAAGGTGGGGATCTCGGCGCCGCCGCCCGGCAGCGCGCCGAACGGGAAGCCGAGCGCGGTGCCGCGCAGCCACGGCTTCCACGAGCGGCCCCAGTCGGAGCGGCCCATCCAGGCCCGGCCCACGGGCACCACCTCGGGCGTGGCGTGGCGCAGCCGGGAGGCCACGTACAGCGCCTCGCCGAGCGCGAACAGCCCGACCGCGACGATCACCACGTCGATGCCGTCGAGGAGCTGCGGGATGCCCATGGTGAGCCGCGCCTGCCCGGTCTGCTGGTCGATGCCGATGAGCCCGATCACCAGGCCGAGCCCGAGCGAGGCGAGGCCGCGTACGAGCGAGCGCGACAGCACGGCCGACACGGCGGTGAACGCGAGGATCGCCAGCGCGAAGTAGTCCTCCGGCCCGAACGAGATCGCGAAGGCCACCACCGCCGGGGCGGCGACGACGAGCAGCGCGGTCGCGATCGTGCCGGCCACGAACGAGCCGATGGCGGCCGTGGCCAGGGCCTGGGCGGCCCGCCCGCGCCGGGCCATCTTGTTGCCCTCCAGCGCGGTGATCATCGACGACGACTCACCGGGCGTGTTGAGCAGGATCGACGTGGTGGAGCCGCCGTACATGCCGCCGTAGTAGATGCCGGCGAACATGATGAACGCGCTCGCGGGCGGCACCGTGAACGTGATCGGCAGCAGCAGCGCCACGGTCATGGCCGGCCCGATGCCGGGCAGGACGCCGACGAGGGTGCCGAGGGTGACGCCGACCAGCGCGTACAGGAGGTTGACGGGGGTCAGGGCGGCGCCGAACCCGTCGATCAGGAGCTGGAGCGACTCCACCTACAGCACCCCCCTCAGCCAGCCGGCCGGCAGCGTCACGCCCAGCCCCTTGACGAACAGCAGATACGTCACGACCCCCACGACCACCCCGACGACCGCCGCGCGCACCTTGTGCTCGGCGCCGAGCGCCAAGGACAGCCCGAAGAACAGCAGGGCCGAGCCGATGATCCAGCCGACGACGTTGAGCACGGTGACGAACGCCAGGAAGATCCCGCTCACCAGGGCGACGCTGCGCCAGTCGGCGGGGGCGTCGGCGTCGACGTCCTCGCTCTCCTCCGGGTCACCCTTGCCGCCGCGCAGCACGTCGATCACGTAGAACACGCCCACGACGATCATCGCGCCGCCGACCAGCGTCGGGAAGAACCGCGGGCCGATGCCGAGCTGGGAGGCCGCCGCCGACACGTTGAGCGTGCCGATGATGACGAGCACGCCCAGCGCCAGCACCACGAGGGCGAGCACCAGCTCGGGCCGCCACCAGCGACGTGGCTCCTCACCGGCCGCGGGCCCCCCGGAGGGGGCGCGTACGGGTGTGTCTGGGGTGGACATCAGGACACGAGCCCCATCTCGGCGATGATGCCCTTGACCCGGGCCTGCTCGGAGTTGAGGTAGTCGGCGAACTGCTGGCCGGTCTGGAACGAGTCGATCCAGCCGTTCTTGGCGACGGCGTCCTTCCACGTCTGCGAGTCGTGCATCTTGGTGACCAGGTCGGTCAGGGCCTTCTTGTCACCCTCGCTGATCCCGCCGGGCGCCACGAAGCCGCGCCAGTTGGCCAGCTCGACGTCCAGGCCGCCCTCCTTGAGGGTGGGCGCGTCGAGGCCGGAGATCGGCTGGGCCGAGGTGACGCCCAGGGCGCGCAGCTTGCCGGACTTGACGTGCTCGGCGAACTCGCCGACACCCGAGATGCCGATCGTGACCTTGCCGCCGAGCAGCGCGTTGAGCGCCTCGCCGCCGCCGGAGTGGGCGATGTAGTTGACCTGCTTGGGGTCGACGCCCGCGGCCTTGGCCATGAGGCCGGCCACGATGTGGTCGGTGCCGCCCGCCGAGCCGCCGGCGACGGACACCTTGGCCGGGTCGGCCTTCCAGGCCGCGACCAGGTCGGAGAGCTGCTTGAGCGGGGAGTCGGCCGGGACCACGACGATCTCGTACTCCTCGGTCAGCTTGGCGATGGGCGTGGTCTCGGCCAGGGTGACCTTGGACTTGTTCTGCTCGATCGCGCCGAGCATGACCAGGCCCATGGTCATCAGCAGGTTGCCGTTGCCCTTCTCGCCGGCGAGCTGGGACAGGCCGATGGTGCCGCCCGCGCCCGGGACGTTGTAGACCTCGACCCGGCGCTTGGGGTCGGCCGTCTTGATCGCCTGCTCGGCCACCCGGGAGGTCTGGTCCCAGCCGCCGCCGGGCGAGGCGGGCGCCATGATCCGCAGTGTGCCGGTGCCGCCTGAAGTGCCGCCGCCACCGGCGTTCTCGCCGCAGCCGGTCAGCGCGGCAAGAGAGATCGCCGCGAGAGCGGCGACTATACGCATCCGCATGAGAACTCCAAAGGGGGGATTTCACGGTATGAAACCTGGATGGTGAAGTCCGTCCCGGAAGGAGTCGAGCTTTATCTGATAGTAGTCTTTTAGGTCTTTCTGGTCGCTACCCCACTGTGACCTGCGGATGTTTCCATGAGTCGGGTGAGACGAGTACGTGACGCGTCCCTCGGGACGCAGCTCTTCGTGCTCCAGATGGTGATCGTGCTGCTCGCCGTCGGGGGCACCGCCGGCGTGTGGGCCGAGCACACGCGCGACCAGCTCGACGCGCTGCACGAGCAGCGCGCCCTGGCCATCGCCCAGTCCGTCGCGGCGCTCCCGCAGGTGCGCGACGCCTTCGACCTCAAGAACCCGGAGACGGTGCTCCAGCCGCTCGCGGTGAGCGTCCAGCACTCCACCGGCGCCGACTACGTGGTGATCGCCAACCGCGAGCAGACCCGCTACGCCCACCCCAACACCGCGCTGATCGGCCGCAAGCTGTCCACCGACGGCACCACCGTGCTGAACACCGGCCGCAGCTGGGTCGGCACCGAGACGGGCACCATCGGCACCACGGTGCGCGGCAAGGCGCCCATCTTCGACGAGTACGGCGAGGTCATCGGCCTGGTGTCGGTGGGCGTGCTGCAGACCACGGTCACCGGCCAGCTCGCGGACGCGCTGCCGCCGCTGTTGTGGACCGCGCTGGCCGTCCTGGTGTCGGGGCTCGCCGCCGCCGCGCTGATCACCGCGCGGGTGCGCAGGCAGACCTTCGGGCTGGAGCCGAAGGAGATCGCCGCGCTGCTGGAGCAGCGCGAGGGCGTCCTGCATGGCGTGAAGGAGGGCGTGCTCGCCCTCGACCTCACGGGCAGGGTGACGCTGGTCAACGACGCCGCCCGCGAGCTGCTCGGCGCCGTGGGCGACGACCTCGTGGGCGAGGACCTGACCCGGCTGCCGGTCTCCGACCGGATGCGCGACGTGCTGGGCGGCGCCGACCCGGGCGAGGACCGGATCGTGCTGCACGGCGACCGCGTGCTGGTGCTCAACCGCACCCCCGTGTCCGTACGGGGCCAGCACCGCGGCTGGGTGGCGACCCTGCGCGACCGCACCGAGCTGATCCGCCTGGCCCGCGAGCTGGACGACACCAGCAGCGCGACCGAGGCGCTGCGGGCCCAGGCGCACGAGTTCGCCAACCGCATGCACACGGTCGTCGGACTGCTGGAGCTGGGCGAGCACGATGCCGCGATCGGCTTCATCACCCGCGGCACCGGCACCGCCTACGCCGCCGACCTGCGCGAACGGGTCCAGGAGCCGACGCTCGCGGCGCTGCTGCTGGCCAAGTCCGCCGAGGCGGCCGAGCGCGGCGCCCGGCTGGTGCTGGCCGACGACTCCGCCGTGCCCGAGGGCTCGCTCGGCGACCCGCGCGACGCCGTCCTCGTGGTCGGCAACCTGGTGGCCAACGCGATCGACGCGCTGGACGGCGCGGCCGGCACGATCGAGGTGTCCGTGCGGACCGGCGAGGACGGCCTGCGGGTGCGGGTGGGCGACTCCGGCCCCGGCATCGCGCCGGACCTGGTGGAGGAGGTGTTCCGGGAGGGGTTCACCACCAAGGCCGCCCATTCGGGGCCGCGCGGGCTCGGCCTGGCGCTGACCCGGCAGGTGTGCCTGCGCCGGGGCGGCTGGGTCAAGGTGCGCAACGAGCGGGGCGCGGTCTTCACGGCCCTGCTGCCGCCCCAGGTCGAGGCGGTGGCCCGATGACGCGGGACCCGGAGGCCACCGCCCCGCACGCCGGGGACGAGCCGGGGGAGATCCGGGTGCTCGTCGTGGACGACGACTTCATGGTGGCGCGCATCCACTGCGGGTACGTGGCCCGGGTTCCCGGCTTCCGGGTGGTCGCGACGGCGCACACCGGGGCCGACGCGCTCGCCGAGGTGGCGCGGCACCGGCCCGACCTCGTCCTGCTCGACATCTACCTGCCCGACATGTCGGGTCTCGACGTGCTCAAGGACCTGCGCGACACCGACGCGCTGGTGATCAGCGCGGCCCGCGACGTGCCCACGGTCCGGGAGTCCATGCGGCGCGGCGCCGTCAACTACCTGATCAAGCCGTTCACCGCCGACGCCCTGGCCGAGCGGCTCCGGCAGTACGCCGATACCCGCCGGCGGCTCACCTCCATCGGCCCCGAGGCCCGGCAGGACGACGTGGACCGGCTCTTCGGCACGCCCTCCCAGGCCGCGTCCCTGCCCAAGGGCCTGTCGCCGGCCACCTGCGCCCTGGTGGCCGAGACGCTGCGCGAGGCGGGCGGCGACCTGTCGGCGGCGGAGACGGCCGAACTGGCCGGCCTGTCGCGGGTCAGCGCCCGCCGATATCTGGAGTATCTGTGCGCTGAGGGCCGGGCCGAACTGAGGCCCCGGTACGGCTCCGCGGGCCGTCCCGAACATCGCTACCAGTGGAGAGGTTGACATCCATCCGTAGCCGGATTCCGTGACATATCCAGATGCTCGTGCCTTACTGTTGCCTGAAGATGTGGCAGCGGAGCGGGAGGAGATTGAGGCGTGCGTAACGCCGGGCCGATCGACTCGCCGACAGACCCCTTCTCCTCGGTGCCCCTGCCCACCTCGGGCACCACGAGCAGGAGGCCGCGGATCGAGGGCCTGCCTCCCGGCGTGTCACCCGACATCTTCGGTCCCTCGGCGCCGCCACCACGTCCCGCGCCACCCCCGGGCCAGAGCGGCCCACCGAACGGCTCCCAGGACGGCGGCCCGCCGAAAGGCCCCGAGGCCTCCGGCAAGAGCGCGCTGCCCCCGATGGCGGCCCCCGTGCAGCCATGGCCGGTGAGCCGGCCCCGGGCGGAGACCTCACGCCCCGCCACCTTCGGCCTTCCCGAACAGCCCGGCCTGTCGCCCGCCTTCCTCGAGCCCGAGCCACCCCGCCGCGGCCGCCTGCTGCCCGCCGTGCTGCTGGTCCTCGTGATGCTGGCCCTGCTCGCGTACCTGGTGCCGGCGGTGCTGATGTCCGGCTCGGTGCTGCGCGGCACCCGCGTGGGCGGCGTGGACATCGGCGGCCTGACCGTCACGCAGGCGGCCGACAAGCTCCGCGACGAGCTGTCCGTCAAGCTCAACAAGCCCGTAACCGTGGACATCGGCGGCCAGAAGGAGATCATCCAGGCCGAGGACGCCGGGTTGGAGCTCGACGTGGTCGGCACGATCGGCCAGGCCCGCAGCGGCTTCCCCGGCCCCGTGGAGGTGTGGCGCGGGCTGACCGGCACCACCGACCTGGAGCCGAAGGTGACCATCGACGTCGCCCAGCTCACCCGCACCGTCGAAGGGCTCGCCGAGAGCCACGACAAGGTGCCGCGCGAGGGCAAGGTGGCCTTCGAGGGGCTGCGGCCGGTCGTGACCGAGCCGCGCGACGGCGTGCTGCTCGACCGCGACGACGCGGTCCGCGCCATCGACGCGGCCTTCCGCGGCGGGCGCGAGTCGGTCATCCTCACCCTGCGGCCCGCCAAGCCCGAAAGCACCCCCGAGACCGTCGCCAAGGCCAAGGCCCTGGCCGAGCGGGCCGTCACGGCCCCCATCTCGCTGGCGCTCGACGGCAAGCAGGTCCAGATCCCGCCCGCCACGATCGCCGCCAGCCTCACCTTCACCGCCGACGGCGACGGCGACGGCGAGCTGGTGCCACGCTTCGACGCCGAGAAGGCCCTGGCCACGGTGGAGAGCGGTCTCATCGACGAGGCGCAGGCCCCGCGCGACGCCACGTACGACATCGTGAACGGCAAACCCGTCCTCGTGCGCGCGCGCACCGGCCGGGGCGTGAACCCCGAGCGGCTCGCCGCCGACGTGGCCAAGGTGGTCGCCGGGCAGGGCAGCCGCGTCATCCCGGTGAAGCTGGCCACGGTCAAGCCGGAGATCGCGACCAGCGAGGTGAGCGGCCTCGGCATCAAGGAGAACGTCGGCGAGTTCACCACCACGTTCGAGTGCTGCCAGCCCCGGGCCACCAACATCCAGCGGATGGCCGCCGACCTCGACGGCGTCGTGGTGCGGCCGGGCCGGACGTTCTCGCTGAACGACGCCACCGGCGAGCGCACCCGCGAGGGCGGCTACGTGGAGGCCGGGCAGATCGTCGGCGGCCGGCTCGTCAACATCGTCGGCGGCGGCGTCTCGCAGTTCGCGACCACCCTCTACAACGCGGCGTACTTCGCCGGGTTCGAGGAGGTCGAGCGCACGCCGATGGACTACTACGCCGTCCGCTACCCGGCCGGCCGCGACGCGGCGCTCCTCTACCCGGACCGTGACCTGAAGTGGCGCAACGACTCCGACTACGGGGTGCTCATCAAGACCGCCACCACCGGAACGTCGGTCACGGTCACGCTGTGGAGCACCCGGCGCTACGACAAGGTCCAGGCGGTCGAGTCGGAGAAGCGCGACTTCACCGCGTTCCGCACCCAGACCAGCAGCGACCCGGCGTGCGTGCCCGCCACCGGGGTGCAGGGCTTCACGATCGACGTCACCCGGGTGTTCGTCAACGACGGCAAAGAGGTCAAGCGCGACCGCAAGCAGACCACCAAGTACCGTCCCCAGGCCCAGGTGATCTGCGCGGCCGAGTGACGCGGCGCCCCCGGGCTACGGGGTGAGCAGCGGCACCGACAGGAGGCGCCTCCCGGGCTACGGGGTGCGCAGCGGCACCGACAGGATGCGGTCGTCACCCGGCCGGGCCGAGCCGCGCCCGTCCTTGTTGCTGGTCGACACCCACAGCGTCCCGCCGGGCGCCGCCACCACGCCGCGCAGCCGGCCGTAGACGTCCGTGAAGCGGGCCACCGGCCGTCCCGCGCGGCCCGCGCCGTCCAGCGGGATCTGCCAGAGCCGCTGGCCGCGCAGCGCGCCCATCCACAGCGACCCGGCCGCGTAGGCCAGGCCCGACGGCGACGCCTCGGACGTGGGCCAGGTCACCACGGGGTTGGTGAAGCGCGGGTCGTCGCCGCGGCCCTCGACCTCCGGCCAGCCGTAGTTGGCGCCCGGCTTGATGAGGTTGAGCTCGTCGTAGGCGCTCTGGCCGAACTCCGAGGCGTACAGGCGGCCGGAGGGGTCCCAGGCCAGGCCCTGCACGTTGCGGTGGCCGAGGCTGTAGACGAGCGTGCCGAACGGGTTGCCCGGCGCGGGGGCGCCGTCCGTGGTCATGCGCAGGATCTTGCCGCCCAGCGAGTCACGCTGCTGGGCGAGGTCGTCCTCGCCGGTCTCGCCCGTGGTGGCGTACAGGTAGCCGTCGGGGCCGAACGCGAGCCTGCCGCCGTTGTGGATGCCGCCCTTGGGGATGCCCCGCACGATCACCTTGGGCTCGCCCAGCCGGCCGCCGGCGAAGCCGTAGCGCACGATCCGGTTGTCCTCGGCGGCCGTGAAGTACAGGAACACCTGCTCACCCTTCACCGCCACGCCCATCAGCCCGCCCTCGCCGTCGGGCTCCACCCCCTCCACGGTGGCCACCTCGGTGACGCGCCCCTGGGGCGTGACCCGCAGCAGCCGCGCCGTGTCGCGCTCGGTCACCAGGGCGTCGCCGCCCGGCAGGAACGCCATCGCCCAGGGCACCGCCAGGTCGCGGGCCACGGTGCGCGGTTCGCCCGGCTGCGCGGTGCCGGCCGGCGGGGAGCCCTTGCCCGGGTCGTCCGCCGTCGCCGAGGGCGGATCCGCGGGCGGCGGGGCCGTCGCCGCTCCGGTCGTCCCGTCCCCGCCGGTCACGCCGTTCGCCGTCCCGCCCGTGGCCGAGCACGCCCCCACGGCCGCCGCCAGCCCCGCCACCAGAAGGATCTTCCTGAACTTCATCATGTGGTTCATACTTCCCTCCAGGTCGTAAGGTTCTCGGCATGAGGATCTGGGTTCCTTCCGACGCGGTGGCCGATGTCCTGTCCGACCTCCCCGGCGTGGAGTGCGCGGTGTACGACGGCTCCGGGCCCCTGCCCGAGGGCGTCGAGGAGGTCGAGGTCTGGATCCCGCCGCTCGTCACGGTGCCCGACGTGCCGGGCATCCTGTCCCGGATGACCTCTCTGCGCCTGCTGCAGACGGTGACGGCCGGGGTCGAGCCGTACCGGCCGTACGTGCCGGAGGGCGCGGTGCTGTGCAACGCGCGCGGCGTGCACGACGCGGGCACCGCCGAGTGGGCGGTCGGCGCGATGATCGCGGTGCTGCGGGAGTTCCCCGGGTTCGTGGACGCGCAGCGGCGCGGCGAGTGGACCTACCACCACACCGGCGTGCTGGCCGACGCCACCGTGCTGATCGTCGGCTACGGCTCCATCGGCGCGGCGCTGGAGCGGCGGCTCGACGGCTTCGAGGTCGACGTCGTCCGCGTGGCGCGCACCGCCCGCGACGGCGAGCACGGCCGGGTCCACGGCATGGACGAGCTGCCCGCGCTGCTGCCCGAGGCCGACGTCGTCGTCCTGCTCGTGCCCGCCACGCCTGACACGGCCGGCATGGTGGACCCGGCGTTCCTGGCCCGGATGAAGGACGGCGCCCTGCTGGTCAACGCCGCCCGAGGCGGGGTCGTCGACACCGACGCGCTGGTCGCCGAGCTGAAGACCGGGCGGCTGCGCGCCGCCCTCGACGTGACCGCGCCGGAGCCGCTGCCCGCCGGGCACCCGCTGTGGGGCGCCCCCGGCGTGCTGATCACGCCGCACGTCGCCGGCAGCACCCCCGCCTCCGGCCGCCGGCTGCTGCGCCTGGTCCGCTCCCAGCTGCTTCGCCACCTCGCGGGAGAGCCGCTCAACAACGTGATAACGGACGCGTACTGACCCCCTGAGCGGGCAGGAACCGGCCGGCGGCGGCGACGCGTACTGAGAGGATTCCGGAAAGTGGCTGCACCGTGACCTTCGGTGCGTACGGTTGCTTCTACCAACGATTCCTGACTCACTGTCAAGTAAGTTCTCGGAGCAGATTGGTCCGCGCGGTTATCAGATCGGTGACGACATAGGCGTTGTCACCACCCGGGCCCGCGCGACCGCACACACTGGCGATGTGGCCGACGGCCTTCGGCGGTCACTGAGCGAGTTCGAGACGGGATGGGCGACGACTGTGATCCGCTGGCGTGATCCACGTACACCGCTGACCGCCGCCGCGGCGACCGGTGTGGCTGGGTTCGCGGGTGCGCTCCTCGCGGGCGGTCAGGCCTCGGTCACCGGCGCGGTCGCCGGCGTCCTCGCGGCGTTGCTCGCCGCGGCCTGCCTGCTGACCACCTCCGCGCGGCTGGGCGACCACCGCCCGGCGGCGACGGGCACCCGCTGGATGGGCGGCGGCGCCGTCGTCTGGGCCGGCGGCGTGGCCCTGCGGCCGGTCGCCGAGAACACCGGCCTCATGGTGAGCTTCGCCGATCTGCTCGTCCTGCTGGGCACCGTACTGCTGGCCGGCGGCGCGCTCATCGCGAGCGGCCGCTCCCTGTCGGGGACCGCCGTGTTACGGCTCGTCACCGACTCCTACCTGTGCGCGGTCTCGCTGTTCCTGATCGGCTGGGTGGTGGCGCTGCGCCGGGTGTATGAGCAGGCCGACCCCGCGACGTTCACCTTCACCATGCTCCCGCCGATGCTGGCGCTGCTCGTGACCTGCGCGGCGGTCCCGTCGGCCCTCCGGGGGCGCGCGGCGCCGCAGGCCGCGGCCGGGGTGGGGGTGCTGGCCACCACCACGGTCGCCGGGGTCGCCGAAGCCGTCGCCCGGCTGACCGACGCCGTGCCGCCCGTGTGGAGCGTCATGCTCGCGCCGATGGCGCTCCTGCTGCTGGCCGCCGTGCCGTGGACCGCGCGCGAGCCCGGCCCGCCGCCCGGTGGGACGTCCGTCGGCAACCTGATCGCGCTCGTGCCGCTCGTGCTCGTCGGCGTGGCCACCTGCACGATGCTCGTCCACCTGGCGGGCGTGCACGAGCTCCGGCCGGTGAGCGGCGTCGTGCTGCTCGCGGGCTCGGCGGTCCTGCTGCTGCTGTGCCGGGTGTTCGTCCTGTCGGGCGCCAACGCCCGGCTGCGCCGCCTGGTCGCGCTCGGCGACCGGCAGCTGCGCGAGCTGGCCGAGAGCACCGGCGACGTGGTCCTGGTCTGCGACTACGAGGGCATCGTGCGCGAGATCGGCCCCGGCGTCGAGGTCACCTACGGCTACCGCCCCGACGAGCTGGTGGGCGGCACGATCTTCGAGTACATCCATCCCGAGGACGTCCCCGGCATCCAGGCGGCGTTGCGCGCGATGGGGTTCGACGACGACGGCGGGAGCCCCGGCGCCTGCATGATCGCCTGCCGGGTGCGGGGCGCCGACGGCACCTGGCGGCCCACCGAGTCGGTCGCCACCCGCCACGTGGGCGGCGAGGACCTGCTGCTGGTCACCACCCGCGACGTGAGCGACGAGGAGGCCCTGCGCAACCAGGTCGCCCACCTGACCTTCCACGACGGCGTCACCGGCCTGCCCAACCGCGCCTACTTCGAGGAGCGCACCCGCGAGGTGCTCTCCGGCCGGGCCGGCCACGTCGCGGTCATCTTCCTCGACCTCGACGGTTTTACCTCGGTCAACGACTCCGTGGGCCACGCCAGCGGCGACTACCTGCTCGGGCAGGCCGCCCGCCGGCTGCGCGGCGCCGTGCGCGCCGACGACACGCTCGCCCGGTGGGGCGGCGACGAGTTCGCGGTGCTCGTGGAGACCGGGGGAGAGGCGCAGATCGCCGTCGACATGGCCGAGCGGCTGCTGCGGGCGGTCTCGCAGGAGCCGTTCCGGGTGGCCGACCGTGACGTGGCGCTGACCGCCAGCGTGGGCGTCGCCTTCGCCGAGGACGAGATGCCGGCGGGTGACCTCATCCGCAACGCCGACGTGGCCATGGCCCGGGCCAAGGAGCTGGGCGGGCGGCGGGTCGAGGTGTTCGCCGCGCAGATGCACGCCGACGTGGTGCGCCGGCTGGAGCTGGCCGCCGACCTGCAGCGGGCACTGATGGAGCAGCAGTTCGCCATCGAGTACCAGCCGGTCGTGGACCTGGCCACCTCCCGGGTGACCGCCGTCGAGGCGCTGGTGCGCTGGTGGCGCGGCTCGGTGTTCGTGCCGCCGGAGCAGTTCCTCGGCCCGGCCGAGGACACCGGGCTGATCGTGCCGCTGAGCGAGTGGATCCTGCGCGAGGCGTGCCGCGAGGTGGCCGCCTGGCGGGCCTCCTCCTGGGACATCGGCCTGTCGGTCAACCTGTCGGCCCGGCAGATCACCGCGCCGCGCTTCGTCGAGACCGTCGAGGAGGCGCTGAACGAGAGCGGGCTGCCCGCCTCGGCGCTCACCCTCGAGGTGATCGAGGAGATGCTCGTCGAGGACGCCGAGGAGACCATCCGGCGCCTGTCGGAGCTGCGCGCCCTCGGTGTGCGGCTGGCGATCGACGACTTCGGCACCGGCTACGCCTCGCTGGCGTTCCTGCGGCAGCTCCCGGTCGACATGATCAAGATAGACCCGTCGTTCGTGTCCGGGCTGGGCCGCGACGACACCCTCACCCTGCTCACCCGGACCATCGTCCGGCTCGGCCACGATCTCGGCCTCATCGTGGTGGCCGAGGGGATCGAGCGGCCGGAGCAGCTCGAACTGCTCCGCGAGATGGGGTGCACCCGGGGTCAGGGCTTCCTCGTGGCCAGGCCGATGGCTGCCCGCGGAGTGGACTCGCTGATGAGGACGAGTCTCACTGTGTGAGACACGCGTCCCATCAAGTTGACACCCACCCGCGCCGAGGGACTATGGTGAGGCCATGCTTCGCATGCAGATCCTCGTAGTACTTCGCCGGCGCGCAGGCCGATAGCGAAGCACGACGACCTGCGCGCCGCCCCTTGGTCCCGCCTCATTCGGTGGGGCAGGGGCATTTTTTATGTCCTCACGAGACAGCCACGCAAGGAAACGAGCCGATGACCGAACGGATGACAGGTGCACAGGCCCTCGTCAGGGCTCTGGAGCACGTCGGAGTCGACACCGTGTTCGGGATCCCGGGCGGCGCCATCCTCCCGGCCTACGATCCCCTCTACGACTCGACCAAGGTCCGGCACGTGCTCGTACGGCACGAGCAGGGCGCCGGCCACGCGGCCGAGGGCTACGCCCAGGCGACCGGCCGGGTCGGCGTCTGCATGGCGACCAGCGGCCCCGGCGCCACCAACCTGGTGACGCCGCTGGCCGACGCCTACATGGACTCCGTGCCGATCGTGGCGATCACGGGACAGGTGGCCAGCAAGGCGATCGGCACCGACGCCTTCCAGGAGGCCGACATCTCCGGCATCACGATGCCGATCACCAAGCACAACTTCCTGGTCACCGACCCGGCCGACATCGCCCGCACGATCATGGAGGCGTTCCACATCGCCTCCACCGGCCGCCCCGGCCCTGTTCTCGTGGACATCTCCAAGGACGCCCTCCAGGCCGAGACGACCTTCTCCTGGCCGCCGGTCATGCAGCTCCCCGGCTATCGCCCCGTCACCCGCCCCCACTCCAAGCAGATCCGCGAGGCCGCCAAGCTGATCGCCGAGGCGCGGCGCCCCGTCCTGTACGTCGGCGGCGGCGTCCACAAGGCGGGCGCGGCCCCCGAGCTGCGCCGGCTGGCCGAGCTGACCGAGATCCCCGTGGTCACGACGCTGATGGCGCGCGGCACCTTCCCCGACAGCCACCCGCAGCACCTCGGCATGCCCGGCATGCACGGCACCGTGGCCGCGGTCGGCGCGCTGCAGAAGTCCGACCTGATCATCGGGCTCGGCGTGCGCTTCGACGACCGGGTGACCGGTGATCTGGCGACGTTCGCGCCCTACGCGAAGGTGGTCCACGCCGACATCGACCCGGCCGAGATCTCCAAGAACCGCCACGCCGACGTGCCGATCGTGGGCGACTGCAAGGAGGTCCTCGGCGACCTCATCGCCGCCATCGAGGGCTCCGACCAGCGGGGCGACTACTCCGCCTGGTGGACGCTGCTCAACGGCTACAAGGAGACCTACCCGCTGGGCTACGACGACTACGACGACGGCTCGCTGGCCCCGCAGTACGTCATCGAGCGGCTGAGCGCGCTCGTCGGGCCCGACGCCTTCTACGTGGCGGGCGTCGGCCAGCACCAGATGTGGACCTCGCAGTTCGTCACGTACGAGAAGCCGGGGACGTTCATCAACTCGGGCGGCGCCGGCACCATGGGCTTCGCCGTCCCGGCGGCGATGGGCGCCAAGATGGGCCGGCCCGACGCCATGGTGTGGGCCATCGACGGCGACGGCTGCTTCCAGATGACCAACCAGGAGCTCGCCACCTGCGCCCTGGAGGGCGTGCCGATCAAGGTCGCGGTCATCAACAACGGCAACCTGGGCATGGTCCGCCAGTGGCAGACGCTGTTCTACGACAAGCGTTACTCCAACACCGACCTGCAGTCCGTGCGCCGCATCCCCGACTTCGTCAAGCTGGCGGAGGCCTATGGTTGTGTGGGACTGCGGTGCGAGCGTCCGGAGGACGTCGACGCCATCATCGAGAAGGCCATGGAGATCAACGACGTGCCCGTCGTGATCGACTTCGTCGTCCACGCGGACGCGATGGTGTGGCCGATGGTGGCGGCGGGCACCAGCAACGACGACATCAAGATCGCCCGTGACATGGCGCCGACGTGGGAGAACGAGGATGAGTAGGCACACGTTGTCCGTGCTTGTCGAGAACAAGCCCGGTGTGCTCGCCAGGGTGTCCGCGCTGTTCAGCCGGCGAGGTTTCAACATCGACTCGCTGGCGGTCGGGCAGACCGAGCACGACGACATCTCCCGCATGACCATCGTGGTCAACGTCGAGGAGCTGCCGCTGGAACAGGTCACCAAGCAGCTCAACAAGCTGGTGAACGTCCTCAAGATCGTCGAGCTCGACCCGGCGCAGTGCGTCCAGCGCGAACTGATGCTGATCAAGGTCAAGGCCGACGCCGAGAGCCGTTCGCACGTGCTGGAGCTCGTCCAGCTCTTCCGCGCCCGCTGCGTCGACGTGGCGGCCGACGCCGTGACCATCGAGGTCACCGGCACCTCCGACAAGCTCGACGCCTTCGTGAAGGTGCTCGAGCCGTTCGGGATCAAGGAGCTCGTCCAGTCGGGCATGGTGGCCATCGGCCGCGGCGCCCGTTCCATCACCGACCGGTCCCTCAGGGCACTGGACCGTACCGCCTGAAAGGTTTAATGCAAGTGACCGAGATCTTCTACGACGACCAGGCCGACCTGTCGATCATCCAGGGGCGTCACGTGGCCGTGCTGGGGTACGGCAGCCAGGGCCACGCCCACGCGCTCTCCCTGCGTGACTCCGGCGTCGACGTGCGCGTCGGTCTTCCCGAGGGCTCCAAGAGCCGCGAGAAGGCGGAGAACGACGGCCTGCGCGTTCTCACCCCGTCGGAGGCGGTCGAGGAGGCCAACCTCACGATGATCCTGGCGCCCGACCACATCCAGCGCCACCTGTACGCCGAGCACGTCGCGCCCAACCTCGTCGAGGGCGACGCGCTGTTCTTCGGCCACGGCCTCAACATCCGCTACGGCCTCATCGAGGCGCCCGAGGGCGTCGACGTCTGCATGGTGGCCCCGAAGGGCCCCGGCCACCTCGTGCGCCGCCAGTTCGAGGCCGGCCGCGGCGTCCCGTGTCTCGTCGCCGTCGAGAAGGACGCCTCCGGCAAGGCGCTCGACCTCGCCCTGTCGTACGCCAAGGGCATCGGCGGCACCCGCGCCGGCGCGCTCAAGACGACCTTCACCGAGGAGACCGAGACCGACCTGTTCGGCGAGCAGGCCGTGCTGTGCGGCGGCGTGTCCGAGCTGATCAAGGCGGGCTTCGAGACGCTGATCGAGGCCGGCTACCAGCCGGAGGTCGCCTACTTCGAGTGCCTGCACGAGATGAAGCTCATCGTCGACCTCATGTACGAGGGCGGCATCTCCAAGATGTACTGGTCGGTGTCCGACACCGCCGAGTACGGCGGCTACACCCGCGGCCCGCGCGTCATCACCGACGAGACCCGTCAGGAGATGCGCCGCATCCTCGGCGAGATCCAGGACGGCACGTTCGCCCGGCAGCTCGTCGAGGAGTTCGACGGCGGCCAGAAGGAGTTCCAGCGCCACCGCGAGGAGCTCGCGGGCAACCCGATCGAGAAGACGGGCGCCAAGCTGCGCCCGATGATGAGCTGGCTGAAGGCCTGACCCGTCGCTCGCCGGTGCGGGTCCCTCACGGGTCCCGCGCCGGTGACGCGTGAGTTCTCACGCGGGGGCGTCCATGGGGACGAACGACGCCTCGAACGAGTTGCGGGCGATCCGGTCGAGCTGCTCGTCCGTCATGCCCAGCTCGTCGCGCAGCGCCCGGTAGTTGTCCTCCACGTACCCGCCGAAATAGGCGGGGTCGTCGGAGTTGACCGTCACCATCAGCCCCTCGTCCAGCATCGCGGGCAGGATGTGGTCGCGCAGCGTGGGCACGACCCGCAGCCGCACGTTCGACAGCGGGCACACCGTCAGCGGGATCCGCTCCTCGCGCAGCCGCGCCACGAGCTCGGGGTCCTCCATCGAGCGGATGCCGTGGTCGACCCGCTCGACCTTGAGCACGTCCAGCGCCTCCCACACGTAGTCGGGACCGCCCTCCTCGCCGGCGTGGGCGACGCGCCGCAGCCCCTCGCCGGTCGCGATGTCGAACACGCGCCGGAACAGCGACGGCGGATGCCCCACCTCCGCCGAGTCCAGCCCCACGCCGATGAAGTGCTCGCGGAACGGCAGGGCCGCCCGCAGCACGGCCTCGGCCTCCTCGGCGCCCCGGTCGCGCAGGAAGCACAGGATGAGCGCGGAGGACACCGGGCTGTCGCCGAGGGCCGCGCTCAAGCCGGAGAAGACCGCCTCCAGCGGGACGCCGCGCGTCAGGTGCGCCTGCGGGTCGAAGAAGATCTCCGCGTGGCGCACGCCCTGCTCCTCCGCGCGGCGCAGGTAGGCGGCGGCGAGGTCGTGGAAGTCCTGCTCGGTGCGGAGCACGGCCATGTTGTCGTAGTAGATGTCGAGGAACGACTGGAGGTCGGCGAAGTCGTAGCGGGACCTGATCTCCTCGGTGTCGAAGGTGGGCAGGTCGACCCCGTTGCGCCGGGCGAGCTCGACGACGAGCTCGGGCTCCAGGGTGCCTTCGATGTGCAGGTGGAGTTCTGCTTTGGGCCGCATGGGACCGAGTAAACCGGACCGAAGGCCGTCGCGATATCGTGCGAACCTCCGAACTGCTGCCCCCTGACCTGGCACAACATCAAATTTGGGGAAATCGGGGGTGTTGCGTTGGAGCGCACGCTGGACGCCTTCCTGGAGACCTGCCGGTCGTGGCAGCGGGCCGCCGACGAGCTGTACGTGCACGTCAACACGTTGCGCTACCGCGTGCAGCCGGCCAGGTGACCTTGGACGGGTTCGAGGGCGCAGACCCGCCGGGCGTTGCCGGAGGCCGCGTTGCGGCGCTCTCGTCCGCCACATCCTGGAGATCCCCGAACTCGCGGGCGCGGAGCCCGACCCCCGGCCGCGCTGGACGCCATCTTCGACCTTCTCGCAGCGGCCGGCCCGAGTCGCCCGAAGAACTCCGATCAAGCCCTTGCCAGGGGGCTGGTCAACGACGCCGGAGCGATGTGACGAGCGCGGCGATGGCGTCGAGGATCCGGTCGAGGCCGTGCCGGAAGCGTTCCTCGGGTGCGAGGTGGGCGGTGCGTGAGTCCGTCACCGACCGGCTGAACAGCGGAAAGGCGCCGGATGCGACGACCTCGCGTACGTACGGCCCGATGTAGTCCCGCTTCCAGCGCTCGGGGTCCAGGCCGGTGCGGCGGGCCTCCTCCAGCCAGCCGATCTCGCGGCGGATCGCGCTGTGGACGTAGTCGTTGAGCATGTCGACCAGGCCGGCGATGTCGTCGATGTCGAGTCCGAGTCCGTCGAGCGCGCCGAGCGCGAACTCGTGCACCCGCAGCAGGCTGGGGCCGAGGGTCGGGCGGCTGGTGAGCAGCGTGATCAGCCAGGGATGACGCAGGCCGACGGCGCGGACCTGATCGGCCAGCAGCGCCAGGTCGGACCTCCAGTCGCCGGACGGGCTGCCGGGGAGTTCGATCTCGCTCATCGCCAGGTCGATCATCAGGTCGAACAGGTCGTCGCGGCGGGGTACGTAGCGGTAGAGGGACATGGCGCCGGTGCCCAGCTCGCACGCGATCCGCCGCATGGTCGCGGCTTCCACTCCCTCCGCGTCGGCGATCTGGACGGCGGCGCGGGTGATCTGCTCGCGGCTGTAGCCGGGGCGCCGTCCCGGTCCGGAGCGTTCCTGCCGCTCGGGCTGCAGCCAGATGCTGGTCGGTTGCTCGTCGGCCATCCGCATCCCTTCCCTCATTTGCGTACATGGTACCTGAATGGTTATGGTCCATTTCGAGTACGGAGTACGCGAATGGAGGACACGTTGGAACGATCTCTGCGTACAGGTGTGATCGGCGTGATGCTCGGCATGATCACCGCGCCGTTGGACGGCATGATGCTCGGGCCCGCACTGCCGGCGATCGTGCGGGACCTGGGCGGTCTGGAGTACTTCTCCTGGGTGGCGACGGCCTACCTGATCTGCATGGCCGCCTCGACGCCGATCTGGGGGAAACTCGGCGATCTCTATGGCCGCAAGGCGGTCTACATGGCCGCGATCGTGGTCTTCCTGCTCGGATCCGGGCTGTCGGGGATCGCGCAGGACATGATCCAGCTCGTCGGCTTCCGGATGGTGCAGGGGTTGGGCGCGGGCGGTCTGATGACCGGTGCTCTGGCGCTGATCGGCGAGCTGGTGCCGCCCCGTCACAGCGGCAAGCTCATGGGGCTGTTCGGGACGATGATGCCGATCGCCTTCATCGCCGGACCGGTGCTCGGCGGTCTGTTCGCCGAGCATCTGAGCTGGCGGCGGGCGTTCTACGTCAACCTGCCCATCGGCGCGGTCGCCCTGCTGCTCATCGGCGCCGCCGTACGGCTGGAGCGGCGCCGGATCAGAGCGCGGATCGACTACCTGGGCGCGCTGCTGCTGACGGTGGCGCTGGTGGCGCTGAGCCTGGTCGCCAGCTGGGCCGGCACCCGGTACGCGTGGACTTCGGCTCCGATCCTCGGGCTGACCCTGGCCGGGCTAACGGCGCTGGCCGCCCTGCTCTTCGTGGAACGGCGCGCGGCCGAACCGATCGTCCCGCTACGGCTGTTCGCCGACCGCAACTTCACCCTCGCCCAGGTCATCCGCTTCCTGGGCGGCGTCGGCATGGTGGTCGCGGCCACCTTCCTGCCCCAGTACATGCAGCTGGTGCAGAACGCCTCGCCGATCGCCAGCGGCATGCTGATCCTGCCCTCGATGCTGGGCATGGTCGCCGTGCTGATCGGCAGCGGCCGGCTCATCAGCCGCACCGGCCGCTACCGCATCTACCCGATCCTCGGCGGCGCCACCGTGGCCGCCGGCATGCTCGTGCTGCTGTTCCTGCGGCCCGGCACCAACCTGGCCCTCGCCTCCGGTCTCACACTGATCGGCGGCATCGGCGTGGGCCTGCTCATGCAGTCCACCACGATCATCACGATCAACAGCGCCGAGCCGCGGGACATGGGGGCCGCGAGCGGCTCGGTCACCCTCTGGCACACCATGGGCGCCTCGCTGGGCGTGGCCGCCCTGGGCGCCTTGTACACCGCCCGGCTGCAGGGCACGCTCGTCGACCGCCTCGGCGCGGAGACCGGCACCCGGATCGCCTCCGGCCAGCTCACTCCCCGCGCGCTCGCGCAACTCCCGGCATCCGCCCGGGAGGCCGTTCACCTCGCCGTCTCCGGCGGCATCCACGCCATGGCCCTCGGCGCGGCCGCGCTGGGAGGGCTCGCCTTCATGCTGGCCTGGTTCGTCCGCGAGGTCCCGTTGCGCGACCGGGGCCCGTCGGCCGAACCGGCCGGCGCGGCCGCGTGAGGGGGCGACGCATGCCGCACAACGTGAAGGCCCAGATCGTGGTGGACGTCATCTGCTCACACTCCTACCTGGGCTACACCCGCTTCGCCCGCGCCGCCGACCGGCTCAGGAGCGAGGGAAGAACAAGGCCGAGCCCATGGCGGAACGCCTCTTCCGCGCCCACTTCACCGACGGACTGCACATCGGCGACCCCACCACCCTCACCCGGTTGGCCGCCGAGGTCGGCGTCGCCACCGGCGGCGTACCTCCCGCCGTCGTGCGCGCCCGGCTCGACCGGGTGCGCCGCCTCGGCATCACCGGCGTGCCGGTCTTCCTCATCGAGGACCTGCCCCCGCTGACCGGATGCGTCTGGGAGTGCTTCGACAGCTCCGGGCAGCCGAAGGACCCCGTCGGCCCGGCCACCGCCGCCAAGGCCCTCCTGGATCAGGTGACGTGGTGGGCGCGGGTCCTGCGCGACGCCAAGGCCACCACCCCCTACACCGCATAGAACTCCCCGCATAGAACTCCCCGCATAGAACTCCCCGCATGGAACGGAAAGGCTGATCATGATGAGACTGACCGGAAAGACGGCGTTGGTGACCGGCGCCAGCCGGGGCATCGGCCGTGCGATCGCCGCCCGGCTGGCCCGTGAAGGCGCCCGGGTCGCCGTGCACTACGGCGGCAACCACGTCGCCGCCAAGGACACCGTCGCCGCCGTCGAAGCGGCCGGCGGGCAGGCCTTCGCCATCCAGGCCGAGCTCGGCGCGCCGGGCGACGCCGAAACCCTGTGGGCCGGCTTCGACGCCCACGCCGACGGGCTGGACATCCTCGTCAACAACGCGGGCATCCTCGGCGGTCAGGCCGAGATCGACGGCGTCACCCGGGAGGGCTTCGAGCACCTGTTCGCGGTCAACACCACCGCCCCCTTCTTCATCACCCAGCTCGCGCTGCCACGGTTGCGCGACGGCGGCCGGATCATCACCGTGGGCACCATGCTGACCCGGGGAGCGGCCATGCCCAGGGCGATCGACTACGCCATGTCCAAGGCCGCGCTCGACGTCCTCACCACCGCCCTGGCCAAGCAGCTCGGGCCACGCGGCATCACGGTCAACGTCGTGGCCCCCGGCGTCATCGACACCGACATGCACCAAGGACGCCTGGTCGGCGAGGCCCTGGCCTGGCTGTCGTCCCAGACGCCCCTCGGCAGGCTGGGCACGCCCGAGGACGTGGCCGACACCGTCGCCTTCCTGGCCTCCGACGACAGCCGCTACATCACCGGACACCGGCTCGACGTCTCAGGCGGGACGACCATGTAGCCGGAGCCCCGGCGTCACCGGCGGTGGGCCGCGGGGCGGCGGACCGGGCACGGGTGCGTGGTGTGGCGGTTCGGGCAGCAGATCATCGCGATGCCGGCGAACCGCCCGCCCGTCAGCCACTCGCCCCACACCACGTCCACACCGCGCGGCAGCGCGTCGGCCGCCCCGTCGAGCCGCGCCCGCAGTCCCACCCGGTCCGGCCGCGGGAAGGACCTCTCGACCCTGCGGTACTGGTCCGACAGCCACTCCAGCGCGGGGCCGGGCTCGTCGAAGGTCGCGGCGACGCGGGAGGCGGGCCGGGCCAGCCAGTCGCCGGTCAGCATGGGCGGGACGTCCGACGCGGCGAACTCCGGCGAACCGGGCCGCCGGACCTCCTCCCGCTCGCGCTCCTCGCCGTCACCGACCCAGACGTAGGCATGCCAGTGCACCGGCCACCCCCAACGGTCATGGCTCCCATCAGGGATCCTTCCCGCCGCGGCCGCTCATGTCCCACCCGTCCGAGGGGGTGGCCGGACGATCAGTCGCTCACCAGGTCACCGGCAGCGCGTTCACGCCGTACACGATGCTGAAGGCCCGGAAGTCCACCTGCTCGTCCGGGTGGGCGAGGGCGAGGCGGGGGAAGCGGCGCAGCAGGGCGGGGAAGGCGATGCGCATCTCCATCCGCGCCAGCGGCGCCCCGAGGCAGTGGTGCACGCCGTGGCCGAAGGCGACATGGCCGGCGGCTCCCCGGGTGATGTCGAGGGTGTCGGGGTCGTCGATGAAGGCGCGGTCGCGGTTGGCGGCGGGAAGCGAGAGCATCACGAAGGAGCCCGCGGGGATGGCATGCCCGGCGATCTCCACGTCCGTCGTGGTCGTGCGCGGCGCCAGCGCGTGCACGATGGACAGCCAGCGCAGCAGCTCCTCGACGGCGGGCTCGACCTGCGCCGGATCGTCGCGGATCATGGCCAGCTGGCCGGGATGCCTCAGCAGGGCCAGGGTGCCCAGGCCGAGCATGTTGGAGGTCGTCTCGTGCCCGGCCAGCAGCAGCAGCCTCGCGACGCCGACGAGCTCGTCGGTGCTGAGGTCGTCGCCGTGCTCGCGCACCAGCATGCCGAGCAGGTCCTCGCCCGGGTCGGCCTGGGCGCGGGCCACCAGGCCGGCCATGTAGGCGCGGTCCTCCCGCCCCGCGGCGGCCCGCTGCTCCACCGTCAACGACATGTCCAGCAGTCGGGCGGAACGCTCCTGGAACTCGGCACGGTCGGCGTACGGCACGCCCAGCAGCTCGCAGATCACCAGCGACGGCACCGGCATCGCGAAGTGCGCCATCAGATCGGCCGGCCGGCCCGCCCGCTCCAGGTCGTCCAGGGCCGCCTCGACGATCTCCACGATGCGCGGTTCCAGCCTGCGCATCCGGCGGACCGTGAACTCCGGCGTGAGCATCCGGCGCAATCGTGTGTGCTCCGGCGGGTCGAACCCGATCAGATTCCCGGCCCGCATCTTCGCCCGTTCCTCCTCGTCCATGGCACCGGACCCCGGGAACGGTGTCGAGGCACTGCTGAAACGGCCAGGATCCGAGAGCACCTGGCGGACATCCTCGTGGCGGCAGACCAGGTACGCGGGCGGGCCGAACGGGGTCATCACCCGCACCACGCCCTCGCCGTCCCGTGCCCGGGCCAGCTCCTCGGCCGGGTCCAACCCGTTCCGCCGCATCTGCAGCGGCAACTCCTGCGCTTGGGTCATCTTCTGTCCATCCGTCCTGTGATCGTGTGAGACCTTCTCCGCGTCACCAGTCATCCGCGTCACCCGTCAAGGGAAACGCGACTGTCTATCGCTCGGGCACCGGCTGCCGTTCCTGTCGCGGCTGCCCATACCCGTTCGACAAGACAGCTCGGTGAACTGTGAGGCCGGCCGTCGCCTCACATTCCGCGGCGTCGCGCTGTCGTTCGTGACGAAGGCCGGCCCCGTCGGGTCGCACCTCGTGAGAAGGGAAGACCTCTCCATGTCCACGTCCGAACACCACACCCCCCACAAGGTCGTCGTCGTCGGCGGCGGTTACGCAGGAACACTCGCGGCCAACCATCTGCGGATGCGCGACGACGTCGACATCACTCTGGTCAATCCCCGCCCGGAGTTCGTCGAACGGGTCCGGTTGCACCAGTTCGTGGCCGGCACCCGCGACGCCACGGTGGACTACGGCACGCTGCTGGGCGAGGGCATCCACCTGGTCGTCGACAGCGCCACGCGCATCGACACCGCCACCCGCACCGTGCGGCTGGCATCGGGCCGCGCCCTCGACTACGACTACGTCATCTACGCGGTCGGCAGCACCGCGGCGACACCGTCATCGGTGCCCGGGGCGGCCGAATTCGCGTTCGACATCGCTGAACTCGAGCCCGCGCGGCGGCTGCGCGCCCGGCTGGAGGGGTTGCCCCTCGACGCTCCGGTCACCGTGGTGGGCGGTGGATTGACCGGCATCGAGACGGCCGCCGAACTGGCCGAACGGGGACGCGCGGTCACACTGGCGTGTGGCGGGGCCCTCGCTCCGTCCTTCGGCGCACCCGCTCGCCGAGCCGTGTCCACGTGGCTGTCCCGGCACGGTGCCGCCGTGCTCGAGGCCGCCGTGGTGAGCGAGGTCCGGCCGGACGCGGTCGTCTTCGCCGACGGTTCGGTGCGCGCGAGCGCGCTGACCATCTGGGCGGCCGGTTTCGGCGTGCCGGAGCTGGCCGCCGCGAGCGGACTGCGGACCGACGCGCTCGGCCGGCTGCTCACCGACGAGACGCTGACCAGCGTCGACGACGACCGCGTCGTCGCCGCCGGGGACGCCGCAGCACCGTCGGGCCGGCCGCTGCGGATGAGCTGCTACGCCGCCGGGCCGCTCGGGGCGCAGGCCGCCGACACCGTGCTGAGCCGCGTCGCGGGGACCGAACCGGCCGTGATCAGCCTGGGTTTCTCGGGGGCGTGCGTCAGTCTCGGCCGGCGCGTCGGCGTACGACAGCTCGCCCGCAAGGACGACACCGCCGTGAACCTGTACGTCGGCGGCCGCATGGGCGCGGCGATCAAGGAGTTCACCTGCAGGTTCGCCGTGACGAGGATCCGCCGCGAGGCCGGCAGACCGGGCTCCGCCATCTGGGTCAAGGGCGGCCCGCGTCCCGGGCAGCCGGCGTCCACCGCGCGGGGCGTCACATCGCCGTGACCACCGGCGAGCGTGCGGAGCGGTTCACCCGATAGGAGCCGGCGAGGGAGGAAGGGGCGGGCCCGGCCGCGGGGGGGGGGGGGGGGGGGTCGCGGGCGGGCCCGCCGGGGGGGGGGCGCCCG